>JAHFPR010000019.1 GCA_023269645.1 Alphaproteobacteria bacterium
GGGTTGCAGGGATTCCAGTCCGATATAAGTTTTACCGGGCCGACCAGCCCCAAGGATATAAAGCCTGGCGCGCTTCCGCCGATGGAACTCCTTGTCAGCAAAATCCATGCGGAAAACCGTGTGTATTCCTACGACATCACGGGCAAGATTTCCACGGATAAGGATGAACCGATGCCTTACGGTTCGATGCGCATCATCATCAAGGATTATCCGCAGTTCCTCAATTATTATGTAACATTGCTCAATCTCGTGATTCAGGGGGCGGTCACGGAAATCAGTAAGCAAACCGAAGCGCAGGGTGGAAATATCAATCCCACTGATCAGAAGGTTGTCGCAATGCTGAAGCCCATTGACCAGCAGATGGTGGATACCATCCGGAATTTCCTGCCAAAAATAGCGGAAATCAGCGGGGATGGGAAGGATATGACGCTCTGGCTGCAACGCGAGAAAAAGAACCAGTTTTATATCGGAAAACTGACCGTTCCCGATGCGGTTAAAGCGTATATAAGCCTTGCTGCGCCTCCTCCTCAGATTCCCTCCACTATTCCTTCGCCCGACCAGCAACAGCCAGGGATACAGATGCAACAGCCGCAGCCTGGCATACAGCAGGTTCCCATGCAGCAGCCATTATCCCCGCAGATGCAGATCAAGGTTCCGCCGCAGCAACCCGGCAACCCTCAGCAACCACGTGTGCCGCGTCAGCCTTCCGCACCGATGCAGCCGGGGGTTCCGGCGCAACCCGGCAGACCGCCGCAACCGACGCTGCAACAGAATCCGCCGCAAATAATGCCTCAGCCCGAAGGAAATTCTTTACCACCGCGCGGATCATTGCCGGCGGGAACGAGTCCACAGCAGATGAACATTCCGGATACAGGTGCGCCGGATGCGGGAGCCTCTGCCGTGCCTCTGCCGTCTGCGGCGCAACCCGGTAATGCTGGTCATGGTGCAAATCCTGCGCCGCAATCGGCGGTGCAGCCAGTGCAGCAACAGCAGCCGGAGGCCGTACCACAACAGCCCGCAGAAAATCCTTTGCCTACGGGGAATAATCCTCTACCCGAAGTTCCCCAGATTCCGGGAACGCAGCAGCCTTTTATAACGCCCGGTACAATGCCCCCAAGCAATTAGCCAGCAAAGGTGAACAAAAAAACCGTGGATTTCCACTCTATCAGGCCAGTGCGTCTTCCAGCCAGCGGGAGAGGGCAGTTTTCGGCAGCGCGCCTACTTTCTGAGCGACGTTTTTGCCGTTCTGAAACAGGATCAGTGTCGGAATGCCCCGCACCCCATATTTCGTAGGTGCTTCCGGGTTCTCATCAATGTTCACCTTCACCACCTTTAGCCTGCCCGCCATATCCCTGGATATTTCATCCACAATCGGAGAAAGCTGGCGGCACGGGCCGCACCATTCCGCCCAGAAATCCACCAGCACGGGCGTATCTGATTGCAAAACCTCGGCTCCAAAATCTTTATCCGTCACTGCCTGTGCCATAGTTTTCTCCTGTAATGTTGCTACGCACTAATATGGGTGCGCGCGTGGAGGAAGTCAAGACGGCGCGTGCGGTTCGAGGATGAAATCGGGCAGTTCCATCCAGCGCGCGCCCTGTGTCCAGATCAGCACACAGCGGATGGTTTTTCCTGGGTATATTTCCTGCAGAAGGTGGCGGTAAGCAGCCATCTGGCGCAGGTAGCGCACGGGCACATCCTCCAGTGCTGTGGGTGGATTCCGGTGTGTTTTATAATCCGCGATGATCACTTCCGTTTCGCTGACGGCAAGCCGGTCTATCTGCCCGCTGACAAGGCGGTCACCCGCCATGCCGGTCACCGGAACTTCCGCAATGGACGCATGGCTGAACAGCGGGACAAGTTCCGGATGCGTGAGGATGGCCTCCACCTCCCGGATAATCTCCTGCTTTGCCGGTGCGCTGCTTTCCGGCAGATGACGGGAGAGAAGATGCATGGAAGCCTGATGCCGCGCATCCTGCGAAATGCCCGGCAAATGCTGCAACAGCAAATGGGTAGCGTTTCCTCTGAGGTAGCGTTGCTTGTCACGGCTGGGCGGGAGTGTGGAGGCCGCATCTTCTTCCTCTTCCATCCGGGAGGGCAGGATCACGCCGCTTGCCTTTTCCAGCAGGGGAGGGCGGTAGAAAAAATCGGGGAGGGGTGGGGTGTCATCCTGGCCCCGGCCTTCGCCGGGGTAAACTCCGCGAAGGATACCATGCGGCGGAAGATCCTTCGGTTTTGCCTCAGAATGACAGGACGCGCCCGACACCAGCCACAACGTACCGTCTTCCTCCTCATGCGCGATGCCTTGAAGTCCGGCTTTCGCTACCTCATACCAGCAACCCTTCGTGGGGCTGCGCCTGGGAGATTCCCAGCCACAGATATAAAGCTCGTCCTGAGCACGGGTCAGTGCCACATAGAGCAACCGGTAATATTCCTCCTGCTGGCACTGTTTTTCCTCCTCTGCGAGCCGCTGGCAGATTGCCGCGCGCCCCTCCTGTTTTCCCGGAAGTAGTACGCAATTATCACTCCACAGCATGGCCGGGGTGCGCGGGGTAAACTGCGTGGTATCCGGCAGAAAAATAACAGGGGCCTGCAAGCCTTTCGCGCCATGTACCGTGACCACGCGTATTTCATTCTTGCCGTGCTCCATATCGCGCTTTATCTCGGTTTTTCCGGATTGAACCCAATGCAGAAAACCCTGCAGCGAAGGTGTGTGGGATTGCGTATACTGCATGGCGAGATTCAGGAATTCATTGAGAACATCCTCCACCTCCCCGCCCATGCGCGCGATGAATGCCTTGCGTCCGCCGCGCACTTCCAGCACCTCTGCGAACAATGCAAACGGAGAGGTGAAATCCACCTGCCGCAGTAATTCGGAAAGATCACGGAACACGTGCATCATCCGGTCGTTTTCCCGGCTCTTTTCCCGCAGCATCTGCCAGAGCGAAGCACCGCCACGGGAATACGCGAGCGTAAAAAGTTCCTCATCATTCATGCCGCACAGGGGGGATTTCAGCAGTGCCGCAAGGGTGAGATCATCTTCCGGAAGCAGCAGGAAATGCCCCAGAGCCAGCATATCCATCACTGCGATATGTTCAGTAAGCTCGATGCGGTCAATGCCCGCGACCGGGATGTGCAAAGCCGCCAGTGCCCGGAGGATATGCCCGGTCAGCGTGTCCCTGCGCTGCCGTACCAGTATCATAATATCGCCGGGAGTTATCGGCTTTCCGGTAGAGGAAAGCACCCGCTTTTCATCCAGCCAGCCGCGAACGGAGGAAGCAATCTTTTCGGCGAGAATTTTCTTTGCATCCTGCTTTTTTGTATAGGCTACCGGGAGGGCATCCGCTTGTTTCCCTGAAACATCTTCCGGGACGGACGCGAGTGGCCATAGCTCCACAACACCACGTGCGCCACTCCGGTGCGGGATATGTTTGACGATGGTTTCTGCCTCACCAAGCGCGGCCTGCATCTCTGGCCGGGTCAGGATAGCATCCACCGCCTGAAGGATGGGGGGCGTGGAGCGGAAGGACATCTCAAGTGCTACAGAATGCCAGGGTTTTCCAGCCGCCGCAGCATCCTTGCGGAAGCTCCGGTGCATCCCGGAGAACAGGGCGGGTTCCGCGCCCTGAAAGCTGAAGATGGATTGCTTGAGATCGCCCACCACGAACAGGCTGCGTAGACGCGCCACGCGGCCTTCCCCGGCGAAAAACTCGCTGCACAATGCCTCGATGATTTTCCATTGCGGCGCGCTGGTATCCTGCGCTTCGTCCACGAGGATATGGTCAATCCCCTCGTCGAGCTTGTACATCACCCACGGCATCATCCCTTGCCGGGTAACAAGGCGGTAACTGTAATGGATGAGATCATCGTAATCCAGCAGGGCGCGCTGATCCTTCAGTTGGCGGTAAAGTGCGAGCAACGCACCGACCAGGCGCAGAAAATGCTCCGTGCATTTCGCCGTGCCAAGATTATTGAGGTGCTCCACCGTTTCCAGCACGGCATTCTGCGTATCCAGTGCCAGCTTTTCCAGTTCCGGATGGGCATCGTAAAGTTTTTTGGGGAAAAGGTGGACGCGCGGAGTGCCACCAGCGGTCAGAAAAATACGCTGATGCACAGGAAATGCTGCAACCGCCATTTCCGGTGGGAGATCAAGCCAGCCTGCAAGCTCCAGCGTAGTGTTATGATTAACACCTATAACATTCATTATATCTTTTATTCTATTGTTATTATTTGTAATATACCTATCAATAATATTCTTTTCTGTGGTGTTCCTATGGGTATTCAGCACCGCATACATGGCATCAATCAGCACCTCAATGTCATGATGTGCGGAGAGTAATTCCTCCAGTTCCCCGCGTGCGTTTATCGCTTCGTCAATGAGGGATGTAAGCGTTGTATCTGCGAATAGTTGAGCGGTTTTTTGTAATGCCTCCCGCGATTTTTTATCTTTCAGGTGTATCCCCGCATGGTCGGAAATCAGGCGCAACCATGCTTCCCGCACCAGTTCGCGCGCGGTTTTCTCATCCATCAAGGCAAGATGTGAAGATACCCCGGCCTCCAGTGGAAACCGCTTCAGCAACGATTGGCAGAAGGCGTGGATCGTCTGGATACGCAGATTATCCTGGCTATCCACCATGCGCAGAAAGAGCCGCTGCGCGCGCCGGAGCATGGTTTTATCCGGAACCGCCGCAACAAGCCCCGCAATATCCTCCGCGAGCTGACTTTCTTCCGCAGTCGCCCATTGGCTGAGCTTCCGCTTGACGCGCAGCTCCATTTCCGCCGCAGCGGCATTGGTGAAGGTAAGGCAGAGGATTTTTGAAGGCTCCACTCCGGCCAGCAGCAGCCGCAGCACACGGTTGGCCAGCACACTCGTTTTCCCCGTGCCAGCATTGGCGAAAACCCACGCGGAATGCGCAGGATCGCTGGCGATGCGTTGGGGTTCGGTCAGTGTGGAGGATGCGCGACTCATAGAAATATTTGCTCTAGTATATCCGGTGTGTATGTGTTACAATTACCATGCTAGCGGAGAGTTGGTTTGCACGAGCGAGCCACGGTCTTTATGACCTCCGTTAGCACTTTAGTTTTATCGGGGAAAATTCTTATAAAACTTTATCTTAGTGAAAGTAAGCTGGCTATATTTCTCTTGGAAATACTTGTGCCCCTTATGGCCGCACTTATTTAGCCAATCACTAAATTTTTCTTTTGATGTGCTCTTTTCGTATTCTTCTAAAAGCTTCCTATTACTTTCTTTACCCCGTCTGATGACGTAACAAAGTACGTCAGTAAGCTGCATTAGATAATTGTTTTTGGATTGCACGAAATGAACAGAGTCAATAATTCGTTCTACTTCAATTTTTTTATATCCAAAGGTGGTTCCATGTTGTTTGAAATGGTCTAAATCATCTATTAGCCTTTGTTCTAATTCATCTTGTTCGTCTGCTATAAGAAGGCAGTGTGAATTGGAACTTTTTAGGCGTTCTTCGATTCTTTCAATTAATAAATGGAAAGCAGTTTGCTGAATATGGTATTTATTCTCATACTTAGAGTAAAAGTACCCTTTTTCAATTGAAACATAGCCTATCTTAATAGCTTCATGCCTAATGGTTATATCCACGAGCGCGTCAAAAATTTTGATACGGCGTTCTAAGGGCAATTGCTTAAAGTACTTTCCTCGCGCATTATAAATATCATCACCATGAAACTCAAAATCCGTATTACGGGATTCAGCTCCGAAGTAACTGTATCCCAGAGTTCTTATATCATTTTCTATATCTTTGATATTTTCGGGCGGAACCAGTAAAGCTGTCAATACGAGATAGGGTTGATGAACATCCTTCAGATTGTTTCCTGTGTTCCCCGATTCATCAATGTAACAAAGATACATCTCACTGCTTCCGGTAGCGGACGAGGTAGGCGGGCACGATTTCCTCCATCGCCACGGGCTTTATCCCCAGTTGCCGAAACCCCGGAGCATCCTTTTCCACCACGTTATCTGTGTGAAGCAGCTTCACCTGATCACGCGTCAGGGGTGGAACCGGCAGAAGCTCCAGAAAGCCCGCCTTCAGCGACGCACACCAGAAGGGAACATTCAGGAATTCCCGCTTCCGGCCTATTTCGCGGAGGATATATTCAAAAATTTCCTTCAGCGTATAAATCTTTGCTCCACCTAACTCAAACAGATTGCCATCAACCGGGTGATCCAGCACTTCCCCTATAGCTTTCGCTACATCGCCGACATACACAGGCTGCATCCGGGTTTTCCCACCACCGATAAGCGGCGCGAACGGCGCAAAGCGGAACAGGTTGGCGAACTGGTTGAAAAAATTATCCTCCGGCCCGAACATCACGCTGGGGCGGAGAATGATTGCGCCTGGAAACGCAGCCTGAACCGCCTGTTCCCCCGCCAGTTTGGTGCGCGCATAGCGTGAGGATGCGGCCTGCGCGATACCCAATGCGGAAACATAAATAAATTGTTGCGCGCCCGCTTTTTTTGCGGCTTTTGCCAGATGTTCCGCGCCGACCGTGTGAATCGCCTGGAAGCGTTGGCGGCCTTTTTCATAGAGAATCCCCACCAGATCCACCACCGCATCGGCATTCGCCACCGCTCTGGCCACGGATTCATCATCTGTGATGTCGCCCTTGGTCAGCACGATTTGCCCTGTGGGGCCATTGGTTTTCAGATGCAGCGCACGATCCGGGCTGCGGGAAACAATGTTCACGATATGCCCGCGCTGCGCCAGTTCACGCACCAGATAGATTCCCAGAAATCCGGAACCGCCGAACACAGTAATGATTTTCTGCTTTTTCCGTGGCATCCCTCAACCTACCGCTTGCAATTTCCAGAAGGTACTATATATAGCAGTACGCGCGTTTTGCAAAGAGGCAAGGCGTAAGTTTATTGTCATCCTGAGCGTAAGCAAAGGATCTCAAGCCGGTTGCATGAGATTCTTCGGCGATGCCTCAAAATGACATTGTGTGCCCAGATGGCGGAATTGGTAGACGCACTAGCTTCAGGTGCTAGCGTTGCAAGACGTGGAGGTTCAAGTCCTCTTCTGGGCACCATTTTGCAGAGTAGATGTAAGGAAGCCCCCGAAAGCGCGGTGTGGTGCGGCGTTGAGGGGGGTTCTAGCTGCCTGATTCCGGTCATAGGTGATTGGCTCAGGAAATGCCAGTTTTAGCACGGTTCTTTTCATTTCAAATCGTCCCATTTGCCAGAGTTTATAAGGGTTTGTGAGGAACAGCAGCGTAAGTTCTAGCATCTGCTCGAAGCTGTGGATTGGCGCGGCTGGTTTTGTGCCTTTTTCCTGTAAGACCAGCTTCTGTTTTTCCAGTTCGTCAATGCGCTGTTCATAGGCTTGGATCACGCGGGGGCTGCTGGCTTCCATGATGCGTTCGATCAACTGTTTGATTTCCTTTTCCGCTTTCACGGCCTCCTGCCAGAACGATTCCACGGCGGCTTTCGCGCCTGCCGCCTGCATCTCCCATGCCTGCCTGAACATCGCCTTGGTGACGGCTACGACACTGCGCGGCGGCTCAGTTGTTTGCAGCAGTGCTTCAAACGCACCTTCTACCTTGTCACGGGCGATGGACTTGCCGTATTCCGTGCAAGCCTTGGTCTGGCAGAGGTAATATGGGTAGAGTTTCGCTTTGCCCTTTGTCCAGCAGGAGCGTAAAGGGATGCGGCAGCCATGGCAGCATACCGCCCCGCGCAGTACAAAATCCTGCCCGATATTCTTACGCATGGGCAGATAGGCATTACCTTCGTGCAAACGCTGGATTTTCTCGAAGGTTTCCAAAGAAATCAGTGCCTCGTGGTTAGCCTTACGGCGGGCGATGCCCCAATCCTTCGCTTCAAGATAACCAGCATAAAGGAGTTGCCCCATCAACCGCGCTATGGTCTGGTTGCGTATCTCACCATTCGGCAAATCCTTGGGAAATTCCGACTGTGCTTCCAAAAACCGTTTCACTTCCGCCTGTGACGCAAAACGCCCACTGGCAAAGCCTTCCAGTGCTTCTTTCATGATACTGGCGAGAGGTTCATCCTTTGCCAGTTCCTTGCCGCCCTGTTTGGAAGGAATATATTTATAGCCCACGGGAGCGCGGAACGTCCAAAATCCGCGCTCAAGGCGGGCGCAGGATTTCTCGCGGGTCTGGCGGCCAATTTGCTCCCGTTCAAGCTGGGACTGCGCGGCCAGCATCGTGTCAATGAACTTGCCTTCCGGCGAGTTATCCAGCGTAAAGTTCAGATATTCCACCTTTGCGCCGCGCTTTTCCAGTTCATCGTGCAATTGCAGATGCACCTGCGTATCGCGGGCAAAACGCTTGTGATCGTCAAAAATCACCGTATAGCGTGTACCGGATTTTTTCTGTTTATCGAGGTAGCGCAATAAATCGCGCAGCGCAGGACGGTCGTTGATCTCCAGCCCGCCGGAAACACTTTCAAGAAAGACTTTCTCCACTGGATAATGCCGCTGCGCGGCGTGGGCAATGCAGCGATGTTCCTGACTTTGCAGGCCAGTGCCGTCAACGGTCTGTTTCTTGCTGCTCACGCGGCAGTAAATCAATGCAGTGTATTCATGCGTCATGGTGTGCCTCCGCCTGCGGGTTCAGCGATGTTAACATATCCGCGTTGAGCAGTAAGGAATCTTGCTGGGTTTCTGCGGATTCTCCACTGTTTTCCTGCAATTTCTGCAACGGATGAACACCCCATCCAAGCTGCACGAATTCCACGATGATAGTCCACAGCGTTTCAAGGAACGCCTGTTTTTCAGCATCGGTAAGGCTTGTATCCTCCAGCATATGCTGGAACAATTCAACATCGAGCGTTAATGTGGGTGGTTTTGAGCTACTCATAGCAATTACTCCATGAAGGCGCGGCGGAAAACGCACACGGCCTTCGGTCAAAACTTGTTCAAGGGATGATTGGATGGGGAGTGTGCCGCATGAAGCACGGCAGACGGATTACTCCCATTTGTTCAGGAAGCGTAGCAGATTGAGCAATTAAAAGCAAGGAATATATTCCCATTTTCTGCGAAGCCTTGATGCAGAATCGGTTCATTCCGGTTCACCACACTTCAAACCCGATAAGACCAAATCCCGAAGAAAGAGAAGATAAGGTAGTGAGCAAGATGTGTGTTGGCAGACACCAACACCACTTGGCAAGGGAGACACTGCGTTCTCCCGTTGCATCCCTCTGGCCTTGTGTGCATCACCGCACTCGCACCGTCTGGCCGCTGCACCACCATTCAGGAAAGCGTTCCTGCTACCCCTGAAACCCCCATGAGCAAAGGGAGCCTCCGCGCTCCCTTCTGCAATTCCATCGGCCAACCTTTCACAGGCTGGACACGCGCTCATTGGATTTTTCTTTCCCATAGAAACACTATACAAAATTGCCCTATTTCAAGTAAATTACCGACATGGAAATTTTCTGGATATGCGCGACAACTTTTATTGCTTCTGGGCTGACGCTGTTTTCCGGCTTCGGTCTTGGCACTATTTTAATGCCTGTCGTGGCGATATTTCTGCCGGTTCCTGTTGCCATAGCGATAACGGCTGCCGTGCATCTTATGAGCAAGGTGTTCAAGCTGCTGCTGTTCTGGCGTTATGTGGATCGCCGCATATTGGTTCGCTTTGGGTTTCCGGCGTTGCTGGCAGCAATACCGGGCGCATTTCTGCTTGAATATATTGCGCGGCTTGATGCCTTGGGAAGCTATACGCTTTTTAACGGTGTCCATATCATAACACCCGTTAATTTTGTCGCAGGTATTTTGCTCATTCTCTTTGCCACCGCCGAACAAGTACCGTTTCTAAAAAATAATACAATCCGTCGCCTTGGGTTGTCAGGTGGCGGACTACTAAGCGGGTTTTTTGGTGGCCTGACAGGTCATCAGGGGGCGTTTCGCAGCGCATTTCTGGTGCAAGGCGAGCTTTCAGAGAAAAGTTTTGTGGCAACCAACGCCGCCGTTGCCGTACTCGTGGATGCGGCACGGTTGGTAATTTACGGTATAACCTTTGATCTCTCGCTTATTCAGGCGCAGTCAACGCTTGTTACGGCGGCGATTGCCTCCTCTTTTCTGGGGGTTGTTCTGGCGGCGGAGTTGTTAAAAAAAGTGACCATCCGTTTTATCCAGCTTGTCGTGGCCGTGATGATGTACACACTTGGGATGCTTCTTTGTGCAGGGATAATCTGATGTTTTAAAAATTTCAGGAGACTTATTTCTGCTACCCTTGGCCGATTGCTCCGGCAAGGTTTCGGGCAAAGGGAGCATACTCCCCCTTATGCAATCCCAATGCTTTTAAGCGGCAATAGCATCCGCCAGAACGCGGACAGCCTGTATCGCAGTTGTGAAATCAGGAGCAGCACCTTCCGGTGCATAGGACACGCTCTCCACGAAGTCCGCATATTCCCGTGCATATTCTGCATCCGCTTCCAGCACCGCCAGCATACGCTGTAATTTTTGCGACATGGGCGTACCGGAGAAGGAAGGGTTATTTTTGGGGCGATCATCATCTTCCTGCATGGCGGAGGCAACCAGTTCACGGAAGCGCGGGTGCGCCAGCGCACGATCTTTCAGTATGGCAAGATCATGAATATGCCGTACAATCGCTGGATCATCACGTTCGCTACCCCGTACACGGTCGGGAATCCGCCATGCCAAAGCACTAATTTTATCCGCCGCGCTTTCCACAGGGTCGATACACGCGACACGCGCTACTTCCGGCGGTATTTTGCCAAGCGCATGAATAAAAGACGATACGGGCAGATAGATCGGGGAAAGCTGGGGTACTATGGCTTTCAATTCCACCTGAATATGTGGGCGCAATGCGCCTACCCGTTCAAAATAACTCTCATAACCAAGATCAATCGCAAAAAATTGGTTCTCGTCACGGGCGCGGACATCGGAATCTTCAATGGAAAAACCCGCCTGCCGTAATGAATCCACCAAGGCCTTTTTGTAGCCGGAGCGGGCTTTGCGTCTTTGCATATTTTCCGGTACGAGAAGCCGGAAATCCACATCCTCGGAAAAGCGTTGCAGCAGGTCATGCGCCTTGGCTAAAGCCGTTCCGCCGGAAAACACCACCTCAAAGCCCTGATAGTCAATCGCAGAAATCGCGGCAATGGCTTGTGTAACAAACCAGTCCTTTTCTACGAACACCTCCGCCATGTTACGGGCGAGGGCGACTTCTTCGATCAATGTCTGTTCAGGGCGCGGCTTCATAGCTGACATAAGTTCCATCATATCCGATTTTGCGGGAAACACGTCCCTTCACAGCAATTCTTCGCCCTGTGGGAACCTGCGTGGAACGTCCGGCATTATATTCCCGTTCGTAAAAAGAGGGGAAGGTTTCCAGCCCAAGCCGTTCAAGTGCTTCTTTCGCAAGGCTGGGTAAGGGAAGCACAGGAACCACCGCACCAGTCAGCGGTGATATTTTAGCCTTGGCATAAAGGCCATAACCGATTTTTATGAGTTTTCCGGCACGGGCAAGCTCCCGCAGGATACGCCCAATCTGGTCGTATCCTGCTAAATCCTCAAAGTCTTCCCGCACAAAAACAGCATTGTTCTTTCTCGCTATACGAGCAGAAATCTTGTAGGCTAATGTTCCATACTTTCCCATTTTATACCAGATAGTTATATCTCAAAAAAACGACATTCACTATCTACAAATATACGACATTATCATAGAAATTTCAAGGGTAATAAATTGGGCGATGTAACTCAATAAGTTCAATTGGTTATGGAGATTTTTATATTGAGAAAACTGCTAAGAGGCTGCGCCTCTTGCGCTGCAAGGGTCAATCTTCATTTTTCTTTGCCAAGAAAGATCGGAAAAGAAAACCTTATTTTCCAGCCAGTTTCGGCTACAAGGCTATATTTATAAAACTCTCAGGCCAAATTTTATTGATGATACCCGCCAGAGCTTCCGCACGGTCTATAACAAGCTCCTCATTCCAGCTTTCTTTTTCAGAAATATCACGATTCAGGGCAAGTAAAGATTTTTCCAGACGTTGTTTTTTTGTCTTCCATGCAGCATTACCAAGACTTGGGTTAAGTGAGCCTGTTACAAGCGTGAGATTACCAAATGTGTTAATAATTCGTTCGCGCTCCTGAATGATACTCTTGGTTTCATCATCAAGTTCCATCACTTGCTTGCGGATAGCTTCGGCAGCGATTTTCTGGCGTTCATGGAGGCCATTGATAATGGCGGCCTTTTCTTCCTTGGATAAGAACGGATCACGCGCCACTTCCTCAATATACGCCTGCCATCTGCTAGATTCCGCTTCATAGGCCGCCGCCGCACGGCTGCTGGCAATATCGTGTGAAATGCCTAGCATCGGCGCGGAAACGGACTGCCCCGCCGGATTGCGCGAGGTGGCAGCTTCGCGGGCTTGCACGTCCTTCTGTACGCCCGTGCCGACATACGCGGCAATATCCCGCTTAAACGTAGCGGTGCGCTGCTGGTGCTGGCCGAGCCAGACCTTCATTTGCCGTTGCTGCTGGCGACGTTGCCCTAGCTGCCGCTGAATGAGCGTGTGTTTTTCTGCACGATCACGCGCCGTACATTTTACAGTTTCTTGCTCGTTGCGCTTGCGGATGGACTGATATTCCCCCATCACGCGGGCGCGGGCGAAGTTCTGGCCGTGTGGCATACGGGCGTTACGGTGTCTGGTTTCCTCCACGTCCCGTTTTGCCTGCACGGTATGCAGTTCCTTCCGTTCCTGCCTATGGCGGGCTATCGTTTCCTTGCGTTCATTCACCACCTTGGCGGTGATGTCCTGCTTGCCCTTTTCGGTTTCCTGCACGAAGGGAGGGTTTTTCTCCACAGGTTCAGCGATACGCGCTTTTATATCCGCAACGCTTGGCAGGGCTTGCAAATCGCCCACGCGGTCTTTCAGTTCTTTGCTGCTTACGCCCGTCCAGCGGGAGAGCGAATAGACTTCCCCGCGCCAGTCCACCGCCACCACGCCGCGCTGATCCCCACGGGCAAGGAAATAACCGTGCTTTTCCAGTTCCGTGCTTAATGCCTTGCCGCTGTTGGTCATGCGCCAGCATTTCTGCATGAGCATCTTGATAGCCTTGGGGTCATCCTCATGCCGCATGGCCTGCTGCCATTGATCCAGCGTATAGTTCATCGGGTCTTTCTGCTGCGTGTGGCCTTTCGGCAGTTCCCAGCCATGTTCAAGGTACAGTTCCCGCGATAGGTCACACAGCTTGAATTTGTAATGCGGAAGGTTGATAGCCTTCATGTTTTCCGCATCAATGCGTGACCAGACGCAATGCGCGTGCCTCCGGCCTTGCTTCTCATGGAACACCACCACGCGGGGCTGGCCTTCCAAGCCCAGCCTACGCTCGATCTTATCAATGGCCTTTTCAAACGCCTCAATCGGCACGTTTTCATCCGGCGGCGGATTGAGACTGAGGGAAAACATATATTGCTTGCAGCGTGTGCCTTTGCTGATCGCATAAATTTCCTGCAAGGCTTCGGGCAAGGTTGTTCCTGCAAAGCCGCGCACCTCATGCACTTCCACATGCTCGTTATCGAGTGTGTTCATCAAATGCGCGGCAAGTTCCCGCGCTCCGGCGCGTTGGCTTCCTTTCAAAATCATGGGATTCTCCGGTTTTACAGGGAGTTTTTACAGGCCGAGGGCGTGTAGCAAATCCTGCCGCATGGCTTGGATAGCTGAATAGGCTTCGTGGATAGCGTGTGTCGTTTCAGGGCAGACAGGCAGCGAACCGCTATTCGCCATTTTCGCCAACTTGTTCAGGTTATTCGCCATGTGGGACTGCCCCAGCCCCGCCAGCACCCGCGCCAAGGATTCCCTATCCTTCACCGGACGCTGCAAGCGGCGGCGCGGAGCGATTTGGTCAGCGTCAAACAGCCGTGAGCGCACATAGGCACTCAGCGGCATATCGGCAGCATCACGCTCAAGGCGGATATGTTCTTCGGCGGTAAAGCGAATGGATAGGCGGAATGACTTGGATGGACTGGTATCCGCACCTGTTGCACGGGCATCAAAAACACCTGAAAGCTGGAATTGGGAAGAGCCGTTCATGGTTTTAGCCCTCCCGTAATCTCAAGGATTTCCTCACGAAAAGGCTTGAGTTGAGCTTCCCAATCTGATAATTCCTCCAGGAGCAAGTGTTCTAGGTTTATACCTCCTGGGGCACCATTACCTTATTCCACAACATCCGATAAAGTCCAATAAACCCTAGCAAATGCTAGGGTTGAGGGTTATACTTCGTCTTATACCGTCCAGCTTCATCCAGCAGAATCTGGGGGTATTTCTGGGGGGGGGCATATATCCTTTGAAACAAGTAAAGCCGTCATCGCCCGAATCGCGTAGCGATTATAGGGCGATCCATCCGCGCGCATTGCGCGCAAAACAATGAGATGGGGCAGGCATGGATGCCCCTATAGTTTTTGCTTGCGCAAAAAGTCGGGGAATGACGGGGTGCGTACTTCAAGGGAATCTATAGTGTTTCCAAATAATATTCTTACAAAATATTATTTGGCATACGCTGCCTCCGGCGCGGAAAACCAACTCTTTCGGAGTTGGTTTTCATAGTCATACCCGATAAAAATGTAAGATTTTTATCGGGTATGACTATATGTACGCGGAGGGATTGATAAAAAAAATGCACAAAAATCTGTGCGGCATGGTATAGAGAAGAAAATCCAACGTGGGGGAACCTTAAAATGAAAAAAATTCTTGCAGTGCTGGCCATTGTTTTCTTTGCAACTCCCGCATATGCGGATGACGCTTCCGAACGCAAGGTGGCGGAGGAATTGCTGGAAGTCGGCGGCCTGAAGGAATCCATGCAGCAATCGCAGGATCAGATGGTGGGGGCGATCACCGGATCAATTATCGGGCCGATCAAGGAAAAATCGCAATGTTTTGATGATGCCGCCGCCCAGGGATTCGCCGGCGATTTAAAAACCATCATCGTGAAATACATGAATTACGATGCTGAAAAGAAATTCATGGCGGATGTATATGTGGCCGAATTTACCGAGGATGAGCTGAAGCAGATTCTGGCGTTCAATAAATCCCCCGTGGGGCAAAAGGCGATTCAGAAGATGCCGATCATCATGCAGAAAGGCATGACCTTCGGGCAAAATATGTTCAAGGAGCATCAGCAGGAAATTCAGGATCAGATCAAGCAGTCGCTGGCGAAATACATCGACGATAAAGGCGAGTGCAAGAAGAAGCAGTAGTAAAAAATACAGGGCGGTTAGCTCAGTTGGTTAGAGCGCTAGCTTCACACGTTAGAGGTCGGAGGTTCGACCCCTCTACCGCCCACCAGCTTTTTATTTACCTGACATAAGCAAGTGATGCGGAACATGGAAGGATGTTCAAAATGGACTCTCTCTGGAATTGCTTGCGGCCTTCGCCCTATGGCGCGACAAGGCGGCAATTCAGGGAATGACAGAAAGTGCCTGAAGTACCTTCAGGGTATCAACTAAAAATCCTGCTTCACGCGCAGGTAGAATGTGTCGCTTGCGATGTCGGTTGCCGTGTAGTTCCCTAGCGGATGTGCCCAATCCATGCGGAACGTGGTGTCGCCCGTGGGAACCAGCTTGCCGGTAACGGCTTCCAGCCCAAGGCCGGTGCTGTACAGGTGGCTATCCACAATGCCGGAAACACCGGGAGAAAGCCGATTGACAACCACGCCGCCATCCACAAAAGGCCCGGCTCCAACCGTCCAATTTTCATTCACGTTGATGTCCTGGAGGTATTCCACGGAGAACTGCATACCGCTGTCGCCGGTGGTCTGCGCGGGCTGGAAGCCGCGCACACTGCCGTATCCGCCGAGGGCGAACAGGTCGGGCGAGACCAGCACACCGGATCCAAGCTGGCCGGAAGTCACTAGTTTCAGCATTCCGTAATTCCGCACTTTGAAATTGGCGAGCAGCACCGGCTCCAGGCGCGTCGCTTCAGGATCGCCCTGCGCGCGTGAAAGACCCAGGTCGCCCCGGCTGCTTGCGCCGAATACATCCATCCCCTTGCTGATTTTCGTTGCGCCATACCATACGCTCGTCTGCCCGCGATAGAGGTAGGAACCCTGCACATATGCATCGCGCAGATCATCCGAAGTGCTGCTGATGCTGTTGATCTGGGAATCATAGCCGCGCACTTCCAGCCCTGCGCGCACTGTCGCCTTTTCCTTTTTGGTGTTAACCAGATTGCTGACCAGCCCGGCGGTGAGCACATCGGAAGTGCCGGTTTGCTTGATACCGGGACCGGTATAGGCACTACGGATTCTGTTTTCGCTATGGAGGTAGGTGGTTTCCATCGCGATATTGCGCACCATGATCGGTGTAACCGCACCGACGCTCACGCTCCACATCCCCTGGGTGGTGACGCGCGCCGTGCCCTCGATTTTCTCGCCCAAATGCAGCGCGTTGCCTTTTTCGAGGTGCAGCGTTGCGCCGTCCCGCCCGGTGAATTTGCTGCCGTAATT
>JAHFPR010000133.1 GCA_023269645.1 Alphaproteobacteria bacterium
GTCTTTCGTGAGGGAATAAATCTGCCAGCCGACAATCACCGCCTGTGCCTGCAACGCCATCATCCCGAATATCCGGGTGAGCAGCAACAGCCGGAAATCGCGCAGGTGCAGAATATTAAAGGAAAGCGAAGCCATGAAGAAATATGTAGCAGGGTTGCCCGGCTAAAAACAGGGGGTTTACGGGTTGTGATAAGGAGGCTCTTAATCTGAGATAACAATGCTACATAAATACATAATATTCAAATTATTAGGTTAATAACCTAATCTTAAAAATTAATATTGTTACCCAGTAAACTCCTCCGCCGCCCGCCCCCAAATGTTGCTATTTTATCACAGACGGTGCAATAGTATTGCTCTCAAATGACACAGCACCAAGAAGCGTCTTGTTTCTTGTAATTGACCGCCATACGCTATTCACGGGAGTGGTGCGCTCATTTCAAGTGATTTTGAAAGAGATGCAGTTTTCTAGTAGACAGATTCAAGCAAAAACAGGCTTAAGGGTAACACGAGATGTTGCCTTTATCCTATTGAATTTATTTATATTTTTCAATGAGGCAAATGCAACAGTCGTGCCGGGTGCGGCAGATGTTGGCAGGATTGCGCCTCCACTCAGGAAACCTGCGTTTGATCATAGCAGGGATAGCGAAGTCACAACTCCAGCCCTGTTGCCTTCCGCGCAAGTTCCGGAAGCCGCCAAAACCATCCACTTCACCCTGAAGAAAATAAAAATTGAGGGCGCGTCCGCCTTTTCAGAGGAGAGGCTTAGCTCTGCCTACGCTTCCTATATCGGCAAGGATATTTCGCTGGATGCCGTGTGGGGGGTGGCCAGCACCATTACCGCGCGCTACCAGGATGCCGGATACCTTCTCTCCCGCGCATATGTGCCGGAACAGCGCATCCGTAACGGCACGGTCATTATAAAGATAGTGGAGGGGTATGTCGGGAAGGTCGAGTTGAATGATCCGATCTCCGGGCGGCTTGCGGTGAAGGGGCTGATCGCGCGTTTGCAGGAAAAACGTCCGATTACAGCCAGTGAAATGGAAAGTTTCCTGCTGCGTATAAACGATCTGCCCGGAGTGTCTTTCCGCGCGGTACTTTCTTCTGCGGAAGATGCGGTGGCGGATGAAGCGGCGGTGAAGCTCACGCTGCTGCCATCAAAGAAGGAAAATAAAGGCTCTATTACGTTCGATAATTCCGGTTCCCGGTTTCTGGGGCCGAATGAAACATCCGCCTCTTATCAGGCAAGCCTGCTTCCGCTGCAGCAAACATCGGTTTCTGCACTCTCCAGCCTGCCTGCGAAGGAGCTTAAATACGCGTCGCTTAGCCACGCGGTTGCCCTTGCGCCGAATGTGACGATGGAGCTTGAAGGAAATGTCACCAAAGCGCGCCCTGGCTATACGCTGGAGCGGTTCGATATTAACAGCCAGTCGCTTTCGGCGGGCGCGGGGCTTCACTATCAGTGGATACGGCAACGGAAGGAGAATCTTGCGCTGAAGTTCACTGTTTCCGGGAAAAATACCACCAGCGATCTGACAGCGCATACCCCGCTGACGCGTGATCGCATCCGGACGTTGCGCGCGGGAGTTTCATATGACTTTACGGATAAACATGGCGGCTATAATGTAGTGAATACGGCGGTGACCCAGGGTGTGGATGGGTTCGGTTCCAGCAAAAAAGGCGCGCGCAATCTTTCGCGGGCGGAAGCCTCGCCTGATTTTACCAAAGTGACCGTGCAGGCATCGCGGCAGCAGAGCATTACGGAGGATTGGTCGGTGCTGGCTTCCGCTTCCGGGCAGCTTGCTTCCGGCCCGCTTTATTCCTCGGAGGAATTCGGTTACGGCGGCCAGACATTCGGGCGGGCATATGATGCCTCGGAAATGACCGGGGATCGGGGTGTTTCCGGTGCGCTGGAGGTGCAGTATAACAAATGGAGCGAGTGGAAGCCTGTCGGATTAACGCCCTACGGCTTCTATGATGTCGGCAAGGTGTGGAATGAAGATGCGGGGCAGGCCAAGAGCGCGGCAGGAAGCTCTACGGGATTCGGG
This sequence comes from Alphaproteobacteria bacterium, assembly GCA_023269645.1. Lineage (GTDB taxonomy): Bacteria > Pseudomonadota > Alphaproteobacteria > Rickettsiales > UBA8987 > JAHFPR01. The sequence continues at coordinate 2,046 of JAHFPR010000133.1, forward strand.
GTACGGTTTGCCGCTCCGGCGCGGTTGTCGGGAAATCTTGGCCTGGCGTTTCCGCTGGTGCGGGATATTTCCACGCCGATTTACGGCGGCGGAAAAAATGGCCCCAGGGTTTTATTGCAATTTTCCAAAGAATTTTAGCTATATTTCTTCTTAAGATTTCCGTCGCAAATATCTAATTTTCAAGATTAGATAACATATTTATATCATTGTATTATATAAATATAATTATGTAATGCGCTCACGGAAGTGTGGTAATTTTACCTGATGCGGGAATACCACGCAAATCTCCGTTCTTTAACTCCTCCTTAAACATAAACTGTTACTATATGCTTTATATCGCACGAGGGGTGTGTTATAATAAGGAACAATAAGGAGGGTTTTTCCTGTATGTTGTCTGGTTTGCGACGGATCTATTCCACGTCCTGCCTGACCCGGATCTCTGTGATCGCGGCACTGTTCTGTATCATGCCCGCACAAACGCTGGCGAATCCTGTTGGCGGCACGGTAAGCGGCGGCTCGGCGGCGATCAGCGAATCCGGCAAGAATTTGACGATTAACCAATCCACCGACAAAGCGATTATTGACTGGCGCAGCTTCAACATCGCGCCGGACGAACGGACGCAATTTAAGCAACCTGTGGCGAGTTCCTTCACGCTGAACCGGGTGAACGACATCGCGGCGAGCCGGATTGCAGGCGCGCTCACGGCCAACGGCAACATCGTCATCGTGAACCCCAACGGCGTATTTTTTGATAGAAACAGCCATGTTGACGTGAACGGCCTGCTGGCCACCAGCGCGGACATCCGGAACGAAAATTTCATGGCGGGTGCGCTGAAGTTCGACAAATCCGGCAACCCGGATGCTTCAATCATCAATGAAGGCACGATCACGGCGAAGGATGCGGGGCTGGTGGGTTTTGTTGCGCCGAGGGTGATCAACAGCGGCGTGATTACGGCGAATCTCGGCAAGGTGCAGCTTTCTTCCGGCGATACGGCCACGGTGGATCTTTACGGGGATCGTCTTCTGGAAGTGGCGGTAAGCGACAAGGTGAAATCGCAGCTTGTTTCCAACACCGGTACAATCGAGGCGGATGGTGGAAAGATCGCGCTGACGGCGGCGGCGGGTAGGCAGCTTGTTGATAGCCTGATTTCGGTGAAGGGTGAGTTGAAGGCTCCGGCTGTAGCACAGGCGGGCGGCGAGATTTATATCTACGCGGAGGGCAGCAACGCCGTGCCGATGAACGTGGCTTCGGCCAAGGGCATCAAGCAGGGTACGAGCCACGTGGTGATCGGCGGGATTGTGGCGGTGCGCGGCAATGACTCAGGAGAAAAAGGCGGAAATATCAGAATATTATCTGATGATATTAAAGTAGAAAGCGAAGCAGTGATCAATGCCAGCGGGCAGGCGGGCGGTGGCAAGGTGCAGATCGGCGGCGCGCTGCATGGCGAAGGCGCGCTGCCCGCTGCGGTAACGGATACGGTGGCGGAAGGGGCGGTTATCCGCGCCGATGCGCTTGCAGACGGCAACGGTGGCCGGGTGATCGTGTGGTCGGATGACAGCACGGACTTCGAGGGCAGCATCTTCGCACGCGGCGCGGGCACTGGCAACGGCGGCTTCGTGGAAACATCGGGGCATAATTTGCGGGCACTGGGTTCCGTGAATGCCGGCGCGCCGGAAGGCTTCGGTGGGCTGTGGCTGCTTGATCCGGTGGACATCACCATTGATCAGGCGAGCTGTACCGGCACGAACTGCAGCAGCGCAAACACCATCGCCACCTCGCTCAGCACCGGCACGGATGTAACCATCGCCACGGATGCAGGCACTGGCGGCAACGGCGACATCATCCTCAACGGCAACATCGCTGTGGTCAACACCAGCGGCGCGGCTACCGTGAATCTGAAAATGCGGCCTCACCGGAATGTTGATATTCTGGGTAACATTACCGCCACCGGCAAGGCACTGAATGTGACGCTGGACGCGGATTATGACCAGGCCACTCCCGCTAACGGCGAAATCACTGTGGGTGCGACCATCAGCACCAACGGCGGGAATATCATCATGGGCGGCGGCTCCGGCCTGGATGCCGACCCGACCAACGCCACCAATTCCGCCTGGGGGAATGCCACTCAGGGTGACGGTATTTTCCTGAATGGCGCGGTACTCACCGCTGCGGGCGGTAATATCTATCTCAACGGCAAAGGCCGCCTTAGCGGGGTGGATGCCCAGTACGGTGTAAGCCTGGTCTGGGCTACGCTTTCCACTACTGGTTCGGGGGCGATTGTTATCAACGGCACGGGCGGTGGCAGCGGAACCACGGCGGATTATGAAGACGGTATTAACGGAGATACCAGCAGCATTACGGCGGGCAATGCCGGGTCTATCACCCTCACGGGGACAGGCGGCGCGATTGATGATGACAATAGCGGCGTTAACATGAACGGCAGCACCATCACGGCCAGCGGAACCACCCCTATCACCTTCACCGGCACGGGCGGCGGCGGTGCGAACACGAATTCCGACTGGAATTACGGTGTGGTAATTTGTGACAGCACCGTCACCACCAGCGGCAGCGGGGCTATCAATGTGACCGGCACGGGCGGCGGGGCGAATAACAGCCTCTCTGATGCGAACGACGGCGTATACCTGATTGGCAGTTCCTCCATCGCTAAAATCGAATCCACCGGCTCCAGCGTCATCACCATCGTGGGGACACATATCAGCTCCGCCAGCCAGGTGGACAAGCACGGTTTTAACAGTGAATCGTATTTTGGCTCGAACAATATTATCGGCGGTAACTCGGATAGCGGCAATGTTTCCATCACCACGGCGGCCTCCGGTATGTATCTGGGGCATACTACAGTGAAGACGAGCGGCAATCTCAGCATCAGCGGTACAGGAACCGGCAATTCCGGTGTGTATCTTGACACAGGCAACAGCATTATCACCACCGGAAGCGGCAATATCACCCTCTACGGCTCCGGCGGGAATGGCGTGGATGACGACTATACCAGTGCGATTAACATGAACAGCAGCACCATCAGTTCGGTGAATGGCAATATCACGGTATCCACCGATCCGGCGAATAGCGGAATCAATAGCAACACCATTAGTATGCACAGTGCTTCCATCACCTCCAGCGGAAGCGGCAATATCACGATTACCTCCAGAGGTGCGGATGAGGCGATGCTGATGGATGACAGCACCATCGTGGCTACGTCCGGTGCGACCGTGATGGATCTGAAGGAAGAGGCATATGGCACTTTCTGGTTTAGCCCCGGCGTGATTATCGGCGGCGGCTCCACCACCGGGCCTATCACGTTCATGGCGGATACCGTTCAGGAATACGGCGCGACCTGGTGGACGATGCAAACCACCGGGGCACTGACGATCAAGCAGCAGAGCGTGGCGGCGGGTATCTGCGTCGGTTGCAGTACATCCGACCTGAACATCACCAGCACCTATCTCGACCACTTCAATCTCGGCAGCCCGTCTTCCATCACGCTCGGCGATACGGTTAATACCGGCGGGGTGACTGTCAACTATGCCACCGCCTTCAGCAAGCCGGTGAGCTTCATCTCCAACAGCGGCTCGGATATTACGGTATCCGCCAACCTGACTTCCTCCTATGCCACCGGCACGGCGATTACGATTAATTCCGGGCAGGATATTACGGTGAATACCACCAAGACGATTGATGCCACCGCCGCCGATGGAACCACCACCGCGATCACGCTGGCCGCCGCGCGCAATATTATTTTCAGCGGAACCAGCAAGGTGACATCGAGCGGCGGGGTGAATATTGACC
>JAHFPR010000134.1:0-714 GCA_023269645.1 Alphaproteobacteria bacterium
CAAAAATAGATAGATAAAACGTTATGAAAAATTAATTTATCGGCGCGCGGAGGGGATCGAAAAAGTTAAATCCGTCCTCCTGCGCCAAGGCTTCGGAGGACACTCCTTCGGGCTAACGCTTTCGGATGTCAGCCCACTCAAGGGGTGGCCTGCCACCCGAAGCGCGCAAGCGCGAAGGGTGGTGGAGCCTATCGGGATCGAACCGATGACCTCCTGCGTGCAAAGCAGGCGCTCTCCCAGCTGAGCTAAGGCCCCATTATGGGGGAAAGGAAAATATACAACCAGTCCGTCTTCACCCTTGCGGGCTACGCCGACACTCCCGTTCGCACCAAGGCTTCTTAGGGCTGCGCCCTGCGAAGCCTTGGCGAAGCAGGGTGGAGCTAGGCGGGATCGAACCGCCGACCTCGTCATTGCGAACGACGCGCTCTCCCAGCTGAGCTATAGCCCCGTTTACCCTTTTATTCCGCTCCTTGCTCAGCTTACTAGCTTCGCAAATGAGCCTAAGGCCTCCGGCCACTGAAGAAGGCGGGATTGCTATCCCGCATCCTTAACCCGTGCCGCAGGCGGCATTAATTATACTTCTTTCCGAAACTTTGCAAGCGGGAAAGCGGAAGCCTCAGGATTTCCGGCATTGTCTAATAAAGGTGGATTTTCTCACCTTGTCATGCCGTGCCTGTCACGGCATCCGGCGCAATGCCAGGGATTGCTGAAAGC
>JAHFPR010000134.1:724-5815 GCA_023269645.1 Alphaproteobacteria bacterium
GACGGGGTGACAGTGCAGCGTATCTATCTTTATTAGACAGTGCCGGACTTCCCGGATTTCTCTCCCTTTTCCCCGAACAGCAACCAGGCAATCGGCACGTCCAGCAGGGAGGATAGAATCACCAGCTCCACGTCGGTGACTGGCCGGATGCCTCTTTCCAGCCGCGAGATCGCCTTCTGGGATATTTCCACGCCGAAATCCACGGATAAGGCCGCCGATAAATCAACCTGCTTCATATCTTTTGCTACCCGCGCCAGCTTGACGCGCTTGCCACAAAGATTTTTCGTTTTCATGCCGCCTCTTTCCACCCGGTGAAAAAAAGAGGCTATCAATGTCCCGCGCACGATGTTCTCATATAGTGAGAAACATACTCACCTATTGACTACATAAGATATAAATGGGATAATTTACTCAATAAACGACATTAAAACAGGCCTGAAGATAGACAATGCTGCGGAAAAATCTGAGCCAGAAAGCGGTACATCCCATTGACCGCCATATCGGAATGCAGCTACGCCGCTTCCGCAAGCTGCACGGAATAACGCAAGCCGATCTCGCCTGCCGTATCGGCGTCACGTCCCAGCAGCTTCAAAAATATGAGAAAGGGATCAATCGCCTGAGTTGCTCCCGGCTTTATACCATTTCAAAGGAACTGAACATTCCCCTTCCCCACTTCCTCGCCGCATATGAAGACCCTATAAATTGATGTGGATTACGCCTACCTGCCGCCGGGGCCGTTCATGTTCTCGAAGAATTCGGCGTTGCTCTTGTTGGCTTTCATCTTGTCGAGCAGAAATTCCATCGCGTCCATCGTGTTCATGGGGTTGAGGATTTTGCGGAGCACCCACACTTTCTGCATCACGCCTTCGCCATACAGGGCTTCCTCATGCCGCGTGCCGGATTTGGTGATGTCAATGGCCGGGAACACGCGCTTGTCGGCGAGTTTTCGATCCAGCACGATTTCGCAGTTGCCGGTTCCCTTGAACTCCTCGAAGATCACTTCATCCATACGCGAGCCGGTTTCCACCAGTGCCGTGGCGATGATCGTGAGGCTACCGCCATGTTCGATATTGCGCGCCGCGCCGAAAAAGCGTTTCGGACGCTGGAGCGCGTTCGCATCCACACCGCCCGTCAGCACCTTGCCGGAACTTGGCACGACGGCGTTATAGGCGCGCGCGAGGCGGGTGATGGAATCCAGCAGGATGACCACATCCTTCCCGTGTTCCACAAGCCGCCGGGCTTTCTCGATGAGCATATCCGCAAGCTGCACGTGGCGCGTGGCGGGTTCATCGAACGTGGAGGATACCACTTCGCCTTTCACCGAACGCTGCATATCCGTAACCTCTTCGGGGCGCTCGTCAATGAGCAGCACCATCAATTCCACTTCCGGATGGTTCTCCTCGATGGATTTTGCGAGGGTCTGCAGCAGGACGGTTTTACCAGTGCGCGGCTGCGCCACAATCAACGCGCGCTGCCCCTTGCCGATGGGCGCGACCAGATCAATCACGCGGGCACTGATGTTGTTCTTCGCGCGCGGATCGGGCAGTTCCATCTGAAGCTGCTCCTCCGGATAAAGCGGGATGAGGTTATCGAAATTGGTGCGCTTGCGGGCGCGCTCCACGGTATCCCCGTTGATGGTGTTCACCTTGGTGAGCGCGAAATAGCGTTCGTTGCTTTTCGGCGCGCGCACTTCGCCTTCCACGGTATCCCCGTTCTTGAGGCCGTAACGGCGGATCTGGTTGGGGGAAACATAGACATCGTCCGGCCCGGCGGCGTAATTCACATAGGGATAGCGCAGGAAACCGAAGCCATCCTGCAGAATATCCAGCACGCCTTCCACCACGATGATGCCCAGAGGCTCCGCCTGCGCCATGCGCTTGAGCAGCGCGAAAATCATATCCTGCTTGAGCATGGAGCTGGGGTTTTCGATACCCGCCTCTTCCGCGAGTGCCTCCAGTTCCTTCGGCGTACGCTTTTTCAGCTCCTTCACATATAAAACATTCGCGCCGCTGGGGTGCGGGGCAGGGCGGGGTTCCGGCTCCTCCGACGTGGGCAGGCCGGTCATATCCATCGCGGGCGCAGTGGAAACCTGTTCCGCAACGGGCGCACCGAGGCTGGCTTCTTCTTCGTTTTCCGTAGGTCTTCCGGTGGGGGAGGGGCGGCGGCGTATGGTGAGTTTGCCGCCACTGCTGGGTTGCGGCTTTGCATCCTGGGGAATCGTCATATGGCCTTTATCATCTGTTCATTGAAAAAACGGAACGCCCGACACGCTTGCTGTAGTTTTTCTAAACCCTTTCGGAAGAAAAATCGGCGAGGGAGGGGGGCAAATTCCAGAATAATGAGCCGCAGGAACGCGGCTCGTGCAAGGTGTGTAGCAGGGAATGGGGGGGATGTCCAGCATTTTTTGCCCCCTTCAAAGCTTCCTGGCTTTGAAGATGAGCCTGATGCCTTCGGCGACTAAAGAAGCGGGCTTATTGGCCCGCGCACCGAATTCTGAACTCCGGCCACTCCCCGCTAAAACGGCTTCAGCACCGCCAGGAACACGATGCCGGCCATCAGCATGGCGGGGATTTCGTTGAACAGACGATAGAATCGCTCCCTGTGCCGGTTTTCGCCGCGCAGGAAATCCTTGCGGTATTTCGCCATCATGCCGTGGCAGGCGGCCAGCAGCAGCACCAGCACCAGCTTCGTGTGCAGCCAGTGCATCCCGGAGGTGAAATCCCCCCGCGCGTAAGCCAGCAGCCCGCCGAAAAGAAATGTCGCAACCATCGCCGGGTTGATAATGCCGCGCAGCAGCTTGCGCTCCATTGTGCAGAAGCGGTCATATTCGTCCGTGCCCGGAAGCGTCTGCGTGTGGTAGACGAACAGCCGCGGCAGATACAGCATCCCCGCCATCCACGCCATCGCGGCGAGAATATGCAGGGCTTTTAGGATGTCCGTATAGTGGCTGAGAAATTGCATTAGTGCCAGTGCCGGTGTCAGTGAGGTTTAGCCGACACTAGCACCGGCACTGGCACTTGTCACCAACTCCGCAAGCCCGGCGATGAAGCGCGGGTGCGTCCCCACGGCGGGCACGCGGACATAGGCGGGGACGCCGGATTTTTCCGCCAACTCGCGGTACTGAATGTCGAGTTCCACCAGCGTTTCGGAATGCTCGGAGGTGAACGCCACCGGCACGATCACCAGCGGAACTTTATCTTTCCCGGCGCGGATAATCTCCTCGTCCGTTGCGGGGCCAATCCATTTTAAGGGGCCGACGCGGGATTGGTAGCAGAGGGAGGTTTCAGGTTTCAGGTTTCGGGTTTCAGTGTTTTCTCCTCTTCCTGAAACCTGAAACCTGAAACCTGAAACCTTTTCCATAATAGCTTCCACCGTCTGTTTCACCTGGACGGGGTAAGGATCGCCCGCATTGACAATTTTTTCCGGAAGCCCATGCGCGGAAAACAGGATGCGCGGTGTGCCGTGTTTCGCCGCTTCCGCATAACCCGCGCGGAGCAATTCCGCCTGCGCCGCGATAAAGCCCGCCTGCGCGGGATAGCTTTCAATGCTGCGGGTGGGTTTATTTAACCCGGCTTTTTTTGCCGCGCGATGCCAGTCCGGAAAGGATGATCCGGTTGTAGTGGTAGAAAATTGCGGATAAAGCGGCAGTAAAACAATCTCATCCGGATCATATGCCCGTACATTCCGTGCCGTTTCCCCGGAAAACGGATGCCAGTATCGCATAACGATAAACACTTTATAATCGTTCCCTTCCGGATTTCCTGACCCGGAAGATGATCCCAAAGCACTATGTACCACTAAAGACGGCTCGCCTGCTGGATCGCTTTCTTTGCCCTTCAACAAATTTTCCAGTGCCTGCGCCTGTGCCTGCGTATTCGCAAGGATGGGAGAACCCCCACCAAGATACGCATAGATTTTCCGTGCTTCCTCCTCGCGCCTGGAGGAAATCAACCGCGCCAGAAAATAGCGGAGCGGCTGCGGTAATCCGATGATAGCTTTGTCGTGGAACAGATTGAACAGGAACGGTTTTACGCTTTCTGGCTTCTCCGGGCCACCAAGATTGAAGAGGATGATGGCGATCTTTTTCTTTTCGCTCCCTTCCGGGATTACTATCCCGGAAGATGAGCCTGACGCGCCCTGCGCGACTGAAGAATGCGGGCTTGCTAGCCCGCGCTCCTGTACCGTTATCTTACCCACGCACGGCCTCCAGCATCGCTTCCACGTGCGCAATCGGGGTGTGGGGAAGAATGCCGTGACCGAGGTTGAAAATGAACCTTCCTCCGCCCAGCATGGCCTTGATGTTTTTTATCTCTTTCCGCATAACATCCCCTCCTGCAATCAGCAGTGCGGGATCGAGATTTCCCTGCACCGCCGCGTAAGGCTGGATATACCGCGTCGCCCATCCGAGCGGAATGGAGCAATCCATGCTCACCGCATCCGCACCGGATTCCCGCGCAAAATTTTCATAATAAATGCCTGCCCCGCGCGGAAATCCGATGATAGGAATATCAGGACAGGCCTTTTTCACGCGCTCAATAATATTTTTCGTTGGTGCTATCACCCATTCCTGGAATTTTCCCGCTGGAACCGCACCCGCCCAACTATCGAATAGCTGCAGCACTTCCGCACCCGCCTTCACCTGTGCAATAAGGTAATCCGAAGTAACCTGCACCAGAATATCCAGTAACCCTGAAAATACCTCTGGATGGCGATAGGCGAATTCCCGCGCGCCTGAAAAATCCTTACTTCCCCCACCTTCCAGCATATAGCAGGCAACTGTCCACGGTGCTCCTGAAAACCCTATTAATGCTGTTTTTTCAGGCAATTGCTGTTTAACCATGCTGATTGCCTTCATCACCGGCGTAAGCCTTTCCACCGCACCCTGCACCACCAGTTTTTCCAGTGCCGTGAACTTTTCCAGTTGAGGCCCTTCGCCCTCCACATAATCAAGCTTCAAACCCAGCGAGTGGGGAATCACCAGTATATCGGAAAAAATAATGGCCGCATCGAACGCGAACCTGCAGATAGGCTGGAGCGTCACCTCCGCTGCTAATTCCGGCGTATAGCATACTTCAAGGAAAGATCCCGCCT
>JAHFPR010000135.1 GCA_023269645.1 Alphaproteobacteria bacterium
GGCTGGCGATGCAGGACGGGTATAAATCCCGGATCAACGTGCTGGACATCGGCTATTTCAACCTGCTGGATCGGGATGTGCGGATAGCCCAGAGCCGCAAGCTGCGTCCGTTCCCCACGCTGGAGCAAGTACGCGCCGCCATGCAGGCCATGCCTGCTGATACCGATCTTCAGCGGCGGGATCGTGCCGTGCTTGCCTTCACCATCCTCACCGGGGCGCGGGATAGCGCGATTGTATCCATGAAGCTGAAGCATCTGGACGCGCATAACGACCGCATCACGCAATACCCGGATGAGGTGAAAACCAAGCGCAGCAAAACCATCATCACGGGGTTTTTCCCGATAGGGGATGATTTCCGGGAGATCGTGCTGGCATGGGCGGAGTATCTGGTAAAGGAAAAGCTGTTTTCACCGGATAATCCGCTGTTCCCGAAAACCGGGAAGCGGCTGGATGACTGCAACAGCTTCCAGCCGGACGGCCTGAGCCGGGAACACTGGCAGAATGCTACCCCCGTGCGGCGTATTTTCCAGGAAGCATTTACGCGGGCGGGCTTGCCGTATTTCCAGCCGCATTCCTTCCGCCATACGCTGGTGCAACTCGCCAGCGATTTCTGCACCACGCCGGAACAATTCAAGGCATGGAGCCAGAACCTCGGCCATGAAAACGTGCTTACCACCTTCACCAGCTATGGCACGATAGACCCCCACCGCCAGTGCGACCTCATACGCGGGCTGGGGAAGAAGGAAGTGCAGGACACCCTGAAGGCCGATATGCAGGAAATAAAAAACCTCTTGTTGAAACAACAGCACTAACCCGTTATGAACTGCTATTGGGAGATTTGCTTAGGGAGAGAGTGCAATGGCCGAGAATTTCAAGGAACTCGCGGGTTTCATCTGGAGCGTTGCCGACCTTCTGCGTGGTGATTACAAGCAGTCGGAATACGGCAAGGTTATCCTTCCCTTCACTGTGCTGCGAAGGTTGGATTGCATCATCACTGCGGGCAAAGATGAGTTTCTGGTAAAATACGAAGAGCAGAAAAAGCGTTTCGGCACGAACATCCCGGAGCCTGTCCTGCGCTCCATTGCCAACGGAGATTTCTATAACACTTCCCCTTATACCCTAAGCGCCCTCCTGAAAGACGCTGACCACCTGAAATCCAATCTCCAGAAATACATTGAAGGGTATAGCGACAATGTACGGAACATCATGGGGAATTTCGATATTTACAAGCAGCTTGAGAGGCTGGATTCCGCGAACCTTCTCTATCTTATTACCCAGAAATTCGCGGGCTTTGACCTGCGCCCGGAACATATCGGCAACATAGAAATGGGCTATGCGTTTGAGGAGCTAATCCGCCGCTTCTCTGAACTCTCCAATGAAACGGCGGGTGAGCACTTCACCCCGCGCGAAGTCATAGAATTGATGGTGCATACCCTCTTCAACGGCAAGCATGAGGAAAAACACCTTACCGATGAAGGAAAAATCTTCAAAATCTACGATCCGGCCTGTGGTACGGGCGGTATGTTATCGGTTTCCGATAACTTCCTGAAAAAACTGAATACCCGCATAAAAACCGCACTCTTCGGGCAGGAAATCAATGCGGAATCCTACGCTACCTGCACGTCTGATATGGTGATTAAGGGGCAGGAGGTGGAGCACATCATCTATGGTGATACGCTGCGGAACGATGGTTTAAGGAATGAGCGTTTTGATTATATGCTCTGTAACCCGCCCTTTGGCGTGGAGTGGAAAAAGCAGGAAAGGGATGTAACGGATGAGCATAGGTTGCAAGGATATAACGGGCGTTTCGGTGCTGGGCTTCCCCGCATCAATGACGGCTCCCTGCTGTTCCTCCAGCATATGCTTTCCAAGATCAAGCCCGTAGAGGATGGTGGCAGCCGCGTTGCTATCGTGTTCAATGGCTCTCCCCTATTCACCGGCGGCGCAGGCGGTGGAGAATCCAACATCCGCCGCTGGATCATTGAAAATGATTGGCTGGAAGCCGTATCGCGTTGCCTACGGAGCTTTTCTATAACACGGGCATTGCCACTTATATCTGGGTGCTTACCAACCGCAAGGACGAAGATCGCAAAGGTAAAATCCAGCTTGTGAATGCTATTGGCTTCTTTGAGAAAATGCGTAAATCGCTGGGAAACAAGCGCAATAGGATTAGCGAAGCGCAGATTGATGAAATTACGGCTATCTGCGGAAAACTTCAGGAAGGGAAGTTTTCCAAGGTTTTTGATAATGATGATTTCGGATTTGAGCGTATTACGGTAGAGCGTCCCTTGCGGCTGCGGTTTGATATTACGGAAGAAACACTGGCGGTGTTGCAGGAAGGCAAGGGATTTCAGGCGTTGGCAACCTCCCGGAAAAAAGGAGAGTCTGGCAGCAAGGAGATAGAGGCGGGGAAAGCACTGCAAGCGAAGCTGCTGGAGGTGCTGCGGGCGCATCTGGGCAGACAGTGGAGGGATGCAGCAAAATTTACCAAGGAAATAAAGGCACTATTCAAAAAGGGCGACATGAAGCTGGATGCGAAAATCTTGAAGCTGCTGGTGACGGGCTTGGGACAGCGGGATGAAAAGGCGGAGATCGTGCAGGACAAGAACGGCAACCCCACGCCCGATGCTACGCTGCGGGATAATGAAAATGTCCCGCTCAAGGAAAACATCCAGGAGTATTTCACGCGGGAGGTGCTGCCTCATGTGCCGGATGCGTGGATAGATGAAAGCAAGACAGTGCGCGGGTATGAAATCCCCTTCACCAGGCATTTCTACACCTATACGCCGCCGCGTAAACTGGAGGAGATAGAAGCGGAAATCCGTACCCTGGAAACGGAAATCATCACCCTACTGCGGGAGGTGGCAGCGTGATAAAGAATGCTGCTATTTATCAGTTGTATAAGGTTCTTATCCGCATGGTAAATGGGCGGAAATCCTTACATACTGTCATTTTTAGCCTTGCAACCTACAGATTTTCAGTTATACTAGCGGGTAATAAAACCCGCCAAGGCTATGCGCGCAAGCGTACCCTCAAACCGGCGGGTTGCTTCTTTCTGGGGGCTGCCGCATGACCAAGCGCCCTTTCAAAAAACCACCCACCACCTATGCCCAGCAGGTTGCTCTGCTTCAGCAGCGCGGGATGGTTGTGAGTGATGTAGCTTCTGCCTGCTTCTATCTCCAGCACATCAATTATTACCGTCTGGGTGCGTACTGGCTGCCCTTTGAGGCGGATCATACCACACACCAATTTAAGCCCGGAACTACCTTTGAGGCGGCGCTTGGGCTTTATAGCTTTGACCGCGAGCTTCGCCTGCTGGTGCTGGACGCGTTGGAACGCATAGAAGTTTCCGTGCGGGCGCAATGGACGTACCATATGGCGCATAACCACGGCGCACACGCGCATCTGGATAAAAACCTTGCTGTGAATGCTGGCCGGTTTCATAAAAACCTTGAGAGCATGGAAAAAGAGGTGCAGCGGGCGGATGAGGTGTTTATCCGCCACCTGCAAAGGAAATACAAAGAGCCACTGCCCGTGATCTGGGCGGTAAGCGAGGTAATGTCCCTGGGCTTACTTTCCAAGTGTTACGATAACCTGAAACCCATGCAGACCCGCCGCGCCATTGCCAAAGTGTATCAGGTGGATGAGAAGGTGCTTGCTTCCTGGCTGCATCACTTAACCCTTATCCGTAATATCTGCGCCCATCACTCGCGCCTGTGGAATCGTGAGTTTATCAACACCCCCATGTTGCCGAAAAATAAACCCGCGTTGCTGGCGGCGCAGTTTTCGCCCGGTTCCCGCAGGCTGTATAACACGCTGGTAATCTTGCTTCACGGCATGGATGTGGTTGCGCCGGATCATCACTGGCGGAAGAAGCTGAAAACGCTGCTTGCCAGTCAAAATATTCCCTTGAGGGCTATGGACTTCCCGGCGGATTGGCAGCAGCGCACCATCTGGCAGGAGAGAACGGTATGACCGCGCAGCATCCCCGTTATCCCAGTTATAAGAAAACCGGCCTGGACTGGTTGCCCCAAGTGCCTGAGCATTGGGAAGTGAAGCGGTTGAAGTATATCGCTTCGCCTGTGTTGGGTAAAATGCTTACCTCCAATGAGGAAAAAGGATATTCCTTAAAGCCTTATTTGCGGGCGCAGAATATCAACTGGCTTGTCACGAATATGGGTGATGTAAAGGAGATGTATTTCTCTGGGGATGAACTAAAAAAATTGCGCTTGCAGAAGGATGACCTGCTGGTGAGTGAAGGCGGAGAAGTGGGGAGAACGGCAATATGGAAGGAAGAATTAAAGGAATGCTACATCCAGAATTCCGTACATAAGATTTCTTTCTCACCCGCTTACCATTCCCGATACTACCTGTACCTGTTTTTGCCTACGGTAAAGTCGGTTATTTTGATGCAATCGTGAACTGTATAAGCATCGCCCATCTAACGGTAGAGAAATTAAAAGAAGTCATTTGTTTCGCACCATCACTTCCCGAACAGGAGGCTATCGCGGCGTTTCTGGATGAAAAAATGGCACGGATAGATACGTTATATGCCAGAATACGTTGCTTGCCGCCTCTTCTGGAAGAATACCGCACCAGCATCATCACTGCTGCCGTAACCGGGCAGATCAAGGTGACGGAAGCCATGCAGCACAGGAAATGCGCATGAACGCCACTCGCCCCATTCATACGGAAGATGTGTTTGAGGTGGAGCTTTGCCGTGCCTTGGAGAAACAGGGCTGGCAGGTGCTCAGTGACCGTGCCGGTGATCCTGATTTTCCCAAGGCGAAGTATGACCGCCGCCACGCGCTGTTGCCGGATGACGTGCTGGATTTTGTGAAATCCACCCAGCCGGAAAGCTGGGAGCGCCATGTTCAGAATTATAACGGTGATAGCGAACAGAAATTTATCCAGCGGCTATGCCAAGAGTTGGATAAATACGGTACGCTCCATATCCTGCGGCATGGCTTCAAGGATCGCGGGGCACAATTTGAACTCTGCTTCAAGCTGCCCAATACGGCACTCAATGATGATGTTATACGCCTCTATGGAGAAAACCGCCTGATCGCCGTGCGGCAACTCCACTACAGCGAACAGAATGAAAATTGCATTGATCTGGTGCTCTTCATCAACGGCCTGCCCGTGGCTACCGTGGAACTGAAAACCGATTTCACCCAGACTGTGCAGCACGCTATCACACAATATAAGCAGGATCGTATCCCCACCGGTGAGCCGCTGCTTTCCTTCAAGAAGCGTGCGCTGGTGCATTTCGCCATGTCATCCGATGAAGTCTATATGACCACGAAGCTCGCGGGCGCGGATACCTACTTCCTGCCGTTCAATAAAGGCTTTGAGTTTGGGGCGGGTAACCCTCCCGCCGAAGGCACTTACCGCACCCATTACATGGCAGATACCATCTGGCAGCGCGATACCTGGCTGGACATCATCACCCGCTTCCTGCACCTCCAGCAAACGGTGAGGTTTGACAAAAAGGGTAATCGCATAGAAAAAGAAGCCATGATCTTCCCCCGCTACCACCAGTGGGAAGCAGTTACCCAGCTTCTCCAGGCGGCGCGGGAGGAGAAGGCGGGGAAACGCTACCTTATTCAGCATAGCGCCGGTTCCGGTAAGTCCAACTCCATCGCATGGCTGGCGCACCGGCTACAAAGCCTGCACGACGCAGAGAATAAGCCGGTATTCAGCAGCGTTATTATCATCACGGATCGGCGGGTGCTGGATAAGCAACTACAGGAAACCGTTTCGCAGTTTGAGCACAAGGCGGGGGTT
>JAHFPR010000020.1:0-5795 GCA_023269645.1 Alphaproteobacteria bacterium
AGATGGGTTCCACCTTCAAAATCTTCAACCACAGCATTGCCCTGGATTCCGGGCTGATAAAAATGACGGACAGGTTCGATGCCTCTCGCCCCATCAAGGTGGGGAAATTCATCATCCACGATTACCACAATGAACGACGCCCACTCTCCGTGCCGGAGATTTTCATGTATTCCTCCAATATCGGATCGGCGCGGATGGTGGATCTGGTGGGGGCAAAAATCCAGCACGAGTATTTCGAGAAATTCGGACTGCTGGGAAGGCTCCAGCTTGAGTTGCCGGAAACCGCCACGCCGCTTGTCCCAAAGGGCGCATGGGGTCGCCTGAGTTCCATGACCATCGCTTACGGCCACGGCATTTCTGTTACCCCCGTGCACGTGGCGGCGGGCGTGGCGGCGGTGGCAAACGGCGGTATCCTTTACACACCAACACTCATCAAGCCGCAGGAAGGGGGTGAGCGTAAAGGTGTGCGCATCATCAAGGAATCCACCTCCGTGCAGATGCGTAAACTTCTGCGGCTGGTGGTGGCCGGCAAGGAAGGCACAGGCGGCAAGGCGCGGGTGGATGGCTATGCAGTAGGCGGCGAAACGGGTACGGCGGAAAAATCTTCGGACAAGCGTCATTATGATCGTCACCGGCTGGTCAGTTCTTTTGTAGGTGCGTTTCCCATGACTTAACCGCGCTATGTAGTGGTAGCGGTGCTGGATGAACCCGTGCCGAGCAAGGATAGCCACGGTTTCGCCACGGCGGGCTGGACGGCTGCACCCGTGGTCGGCGGGGTGATTGCGCGCATTGGTCCGCTGCTGAATATAAAACCCGTTGACGAAGAGAGCGAAACTGTGAAAAAAGCATTAGAGATAGAGGGTCAGGAATACGTACATAAAGGACAAAAAATTGCGCCTCATTGAATTATTAAGTGCGCTCCCTTCAAAGCCTGCTGGCTTTGAAGATGAGCCTGAGGTGCTTCGCACCACTAAAGATGGCGGGATTACTATCTCGCCGAATCCGATGCTCCTGGAAAAAACGGAAATCACCGGCATTACGGCGGATTCGCGCCTGTGCAGGCCGGGCTTTCTGTTCGTTGCGCTGCCGGGCACGAAGGCGGATGGCCGCGCGTTTATCCAGGATGCGGTGGAAAACGGCGCGGTGGCTGTGCTGGTGCAGACGGGAACCGAGCCGGAGGATGCCTGGGGCGAAATTCCGTTCATCCATGCTGACAATCCCCGCCATGCGCTGGGGCTGCTCGCTGCGAAATGCTATGGGCGGCATCCGAAGCACATCGTGGCGGTTACGGGCACAAATGGCAAAACCTCGACGGTGCATTTCTGCCGCCAGCTCTGGCAGTATACCGGGCGCGAGGCCGCCAGCATCGGAACGCTGGGGGTGGTGGATAAAACCTGCAAAGACGGGCTGGGGCAAGGCAACCTCACTACGCCGGATACGGTTGCACTGCATAAATCGCTGGCGGAACTGGCCGTGCGCGGCGTGGACTATGTGGCAGTGGAGGCTTCGAGCCACGGGCTGGATCAGGAGCGGCTGGCGGGCGTGAATATTGAAGCGGCGGCGATCACTAATATCTCCCGCGACCATCTGGATTATCATCCCACCGTGGAGCACTATAAAGCCACAAAATTCAAGCTGTTCTCGGAAGTTTTGAATGTGGAAGGTGCGGCCATTATCAACGCTGATATTCCGGAAGCACCGCAAATACGAAGTATTTGCACGGCGCGCGGGTTGCGCGTTTTATCCTGCGGCACACAGGGTGAGGAACTGAAGCTCGTCAGCATCAACCCCACGCTTGCCGGGCAGGAAATCACGGTGCGCATTCTGGGTGCGGAATACAGCTTCACCCTGCCGCTCATCGGCGCATTCCAGACATATAACCTGCTCGGCGCGCTGGGGCTGGTGATCGCTTCCGGCGTTCCGGCACACGAGGCGGTGGAAGCCGCAAAACACGTTACGCCGGTTCCGGGGCGGATGCAGCCTGTGGCCACGCACAAGCTCGGCGCGCCCATCCTGGTGGATTACGCGCACACGCCGGATGCGCTGGAAAAAGTGCTGCTCGCGCTTCGCCCGCACGTCACGAACAAGCTGCGCCTGGTGTTCGGCTGCGGCGGCGACCGCGATAAGGGCAAAAGGCCGGAGATGGGGCGCATCGCGGTGAAATGCGCCGACGATGTGATAATTACGGACGACAACCCGCGCACGGAAGATGCTGCCACCATCCGCCGCGAGATTCTGGCGGGCTGCCCTGGAACACGCGAAATCGGCGACCGCAAGCAGGCCATCCGCATCGCCATCCAGCGGCTCCGCGCGGGTGACGTGCTGGTGATCGCGGGTAAGGGGCATGAGGATTACCAGATTATCGGCACGGAAAAGCACCCTTTCAGCGATGCGGAAACGGCGCGGGATGCGGTGGAAAATAAACCCTCTCCCGCAGGCGGGAGAGGGCAGGGTGAGGGCTTCGCTCAGCCAGCAGTGCCCTCACCGGAAATCCGGCGAGAAGACTCGCCCGGATTTCCCCCTCTCCCGCACACGGGAGGGGGAGTGCTTGCCCTCTGGTCATCCGCCGATGCCGCGCAGGCTACGGGGGGGAAGCTGACCGGGGAGTTTGCTGCCACGGGCGTTTCCATTGATACGCGCACACTGAAGCCGGGCGATTTGTTCGTCGCGCTGAAAGGGGAAAATCACGACGGGCGCGATTATATCGGCAAGGCGATGGAAGCGGGTGCAGCGGCGGCACTGGTGAGCCATGTTCCGGAAGGGGTGGAAGGGAAACTGCCGCTGCTGGTGGTGGAAGATACGCTCCGTGCGCTCTGGGCACTGGCGAAATTCCGGCGGCAGGAAAGTGGCGCGAAAATTATCGCGGTGACGGGCAGTGTCGGAAAAACAAGTATAAAGAATATGTTGGCCTCGATACTTGTGAAACAAGGTAAAACCCATGCGACCAGTGGTAATTACAACAACCATATCGGCCTGCCGTTGACCCTCGCGCGCCTGCCGCAGAATGCGGTCTACGGCGTGTTTGAGCTGGGCATGAACCATGCGGGCGAGCTGCGGGAACTCACGAAACTGCTCCGCCCGTACGTGGCGGTAGTCACGGCGATTGAGGCGGTGCACCTGGAGTTTTTCGGCAGCCTGCGCGCGATTTCCGAGGCCAAGGCGGAGATTTTCGAGGGGGTGGAGCCGGGCGGTGCGGCGGTGGTTCCTTACGATACAGATTTCCTGCCGCTGCTGGCTGGCCGCGCGCATCAGCACGGTATTGCCATTGATAACATCGCAAGTTTCGGCGTTGGAGAATATGCGGCGTATAAGTTGCTGAAGGGGAAAGAAAGTTTGCGGGGGCAGGAGCTGCTTGTGCGGTTGAAGGATAAGGAGATGCGCTATCGCCTCGGCACAGTCGGGCGGCATCAGGCACTCAACAGCATCGCGGCACTGGCGGCGGTGCGGCTGGCGGGCGCGGATGTGGAAAAAGCGTCGGCTGCGCTCGCGTTCATCACCCCGCCGGAGGGGCGCGGGCGGCTCCACGCGCTGACGCTGGACGGCATCCGCTACACACTGCTGGACGATAGCTACAACGCCTCCCCCGCCTCCATGCGCGCCGCGTTCCACGTGTTGCGGCTGGCGGAGGGGCGGAAAATCGCCGCGCTCGGTGATATGCTGGAACTGGGCAAGGCGGAGGACAGGCTCCACGCGGGGCTGGCGGAGGATATTCTTCGCGCGCGGGTGGATAAGGTCTTTACGGCGGGGGAACGGATGCGTAAGTTGTATGATGCACTGCCGGAAAATCTACGCGGCGCGCATTGCGATTCCGCGCTCGATCTTTTGCCGATAGTGCGGCGGGAGATCGCGCAGGGCGATACGCTGCTGGTGAAAGGTTCGCACGGTAGCCAGATGTGGAAGCTGGCGGAAGCGTTGAAGAAAGAGAGATGATGTCATCCTGAGCGTAGCGAAGGATCTCACGTCACAGATTCAGCGGGAGATCCTTCGCTACGCTCAGGATGACAAAAAGGAAATACGATGCTCTACCACCTGCTTGTCCCGCTCGCCAGCCAGTACACGGTTTTCAACGTGTTCCGGTATCTCACCTTCCGCAGCTGCGGCGCGGTGATGACCTCGCTCATCATCTGCTTCATCATCGGCCCGCGCGTGATACGCTGGCTGAAAGCCCGGCAGGGGGAAGGCCAGCCCATCCGCAATGATGGCCCGGAGTCCCACCTGCTCACCAAGAAGGGCACGCCCACGATGGGCGGCCTGATGATACTCATCAGCATGATTCTCTCCACGTTGCTATGGGCGGATCTCGCCAATGCTTACGTGTGGGTAGTGCTGTTCGTGCTGATAGGTTTCGGCGCAATCGGTTTTGCGGATGATTACCGCAAGCTCACCAAACGCAGCCACAAGGGCATCAGCGGCAAGCAGAAGCTCGCGTTGCAGGGCGCGGTGAGTGTGATCGCATCCGTGGCCATCATGCAGAGCGCGCCGGAACACCAGGCGAACCATCTGGCCGTGCCGTTCTTCAAGGATGTGCTGCTGAACCTGGGCTGGTTCTATGTGGTGTTCGCGGTGGTGGTGATGGTGGGTGCTTCCAACGCGGTGAACCTGACGGACGGGCTGGATGGCCTCGCCATCGTGCCGATGATGATTGCGAGTTCCTGCTTCGCGCTGATTGCGTATCTTGCGGGAAACGTAAAATTTTCGGGCTACCTGCAGATAAACTACATTCCGGAGGCTGGGGAACTGGCGGTGATTTGTGCCGCGATGGTGGGGGCTGGGCTGGGCTTCCTGTGGTTCAACGCGCCGCCCGCCAAGGTGTTCATGGGCGATATGGGCAGCCTTTCGCTGGGCGGGATGCTGGGGACGATCAGTGTTATCACCAAGCATGAGCTGGTGCTGGCGATTATCGGCGGGCTGTTCGTGATGGAGGCGCTTTCGGTGATGCTTCAGGTGTTTTATTTCAAGCGCACGGGCGGCAAGCGCATCTTCCTGATGGCACCCATCCACCACCATTTTGAGAAAAAAGGCTGGAGCGAACCCACGGTCGTCATCCGCTTCTGGATTATCTCGGTGATCTTCGCGCTGATTGGGCTGGCGACGCTGAAGCTGCGGTAGGATTCGTCATTCCCCGAATTCCGTGCAGCGGAATTATAGGGGAATCTATTGGGCAGCATATTCTGTTGCGGGATGGATCACCCTATAATCGCTACGCGATTCAGGAGATAACGGATTAACAGGATGTGACGATGCTGAAGCTGCGGTGAGGCAGAGCTAGAGTTCACGTCCGGGGTATAATGCATTTACGGTTGAACTGTAGGCAACCTTGTCAGCTAATCTTTTTACGAAACTTTCCGCTCTGTCATATTCTACGTGCAGGGCATTCACTTGTTGAAATGTTCCGGTTTCTGTCTGTTCCGGCGTGACATGGACACCGTCCAAGCCTTTTTTTGATAGCCTGATTTCAAGTTGCGTAGCGAGGTCATCTAAATTATGAGGATGCCCTGCACCGACAAAACTATCGCTCTGCCCCAGCGGAATGGTTTTCTGTATTTTCTGTTTATCGGCCACGAAGCGGCTCCTATAAGGTTTATAATCCTTACACTCTATCACACAAAAGTTAATAAATCGTTACGCGCAGGAAAATATAGATTATCCGGGGGATTTTTGCTTTAATGCGTCATGTTGAATAATGGGGTTCTGTAGTGCAATTCACTGGCAAAACAATCGGCGTGTTTGGGCTTGGCAAGGCGGGGCGCGGCGCGGTGGAGGCACTGCTTGCGGCGGGCGCGAATGTGGTTGCG
>JAHFPR010000020.1:5805-16226 GCA_023269645.1 Alphaproteobacteria bacterium
TGGGATGATAAGGCGGAGGGCAGGGAATTGTCACCCCGTCGAATGACGGGGTCTGGTGCTCCGGATGCCGTCATGCGACGGCATGACAACATACTCCCCCCCGACCAATGGCCGTGGGATTCCATCAAAACGCTCCTGCTTGCACCGGGCATTCCGTTTACGCATCCGAAGCCGCATCCGGTGGTGGAGATGGCGAAGAAGGCGGGCGCGGAGATTATCTGCGATGTGGAACTGCTCTATCGCCTGGCTCCTGAGGCAACGTATATCGGCATCACGGGGACGAACGGGAAATCCACCACCACGGCACTCATCGGGCATATTCTGAAAGAAGCCGGGAAAAATGTGCAGGTCGGCGGGAATATCGGCGTGGCGGCGGCGAGCCTGCTGAAACTTGGGGCGGGCGGCATCTACGTGCTGGAGCTTTCCTCCTACCAGCTTGATCTGCTCAACACCATGCGTTTCCGGGTGGCCGCGCTGCTCAACATCACGCCCGACCATCTCGACAGGCACGGCGGCATGGAGGGCTATATCACCGCCAAGCTGCATATTTTTGACCGGCAAAGCGCGGGTGATGCGGCTATTATCGTTGTGGATGATGATTATACGAAGCGGATTGCAGCAACACTCTGTCATCCTGAGCAGAGCGAAGGAACCCATGCGGCGGGAGATCCTTCGCCTTCGGCTCAGGATGACACGCCCAAAGTCATCCGCATCTCTGCCGATGCTCCGCCCGCCGGGATTTCGGCTGCGGCGTTCAAGCGGCTTCCGGGGCGGCATAACGTGCAGAATATGACGGTGGCCTACGCGGTGGCGCGGGAGATGGGCGTGGCGCATGAGGTGATTATCCGCGCCATCGGGAGCTTCCCCGGCCTCGATCACCGGCTGCAATGGATTGCGGAAAAGGATGGGACAACCTTCATCAACGATAGCAAAGCCACCAACGCCGTGGCCACGGAACAGGCGTTGCGGGCGTTTTGTGGTTGTCATCCTGAGCGTAGCGAAGGATCTCATGCGGCGGGAGATCCTTCGCCTTCGGCTCAGGATGACAAACGAATCTACTGGCTCCTCGGCGGGCTGCCGAAAGAGGGCGGCATCGAAAGCCTGCGGGAATATTTCCCGTGCGTCCGCCATGCGTTCCTGTTCGGGCAGGCGGCTCCGGAATTTGCGAAAACGCTGGAGGGAGGCGCGCCTTATACCCAATGCGGCACACTGGAAACCGCTTTTGCCAAGGCTGCTTCCCTGGCGGAAAAGGACGGTGGCGGCGTGGTGCTGCTTTCGCCCGCCTGCGCTTCGTTCGATCAGTTCCTCAGCTTTGAGCACCGGGGTGAAGTATTCCGCGATCTGGCGCGCGCATGGGAAGCGCAAAGGAAGGCGTTATGAGAATGGAGCGTACCAACACCAGTCCGGTCGCGCAGTGGTGGCGCACGATGGATCGCGTCACGCTGCTGACTGTGGCGATCATTGCGGCGATTGGCCTGGTGCTCGTAATGGCGGCAAGCCCGGCGGTTGCCAGCCACCTCGGCAGGCAACCGTTCCATTTCGTGAAGGCGCAGGTGGTGTTCCTGACGGCGGGCGCGGCAATTATCGTGTGTTTTTCCACGATGCCGGTGGTGGTGATACGGCGCATTGCGGTGCTGGGGTTCGTGGCTTCTGTGATTCTGCTGGTGGCGGTGCTGGTGTTCGGCGCGGAGCGGAACGGGGCAAAACGCTGGCTTTCCATCGCGGGATTCGCGCTGCAACCCTCGGAATTCGCGCGGCCATTGTTCGCGGTGGTGACGGCCTGGGTGCTCGCGCGGAGAAATATGGTGGAGGGCTATCCCGGTTTCCGCATCGCGCTGGCACTCTATGCGCTGATGGTGGCACTGCTGGTGCTGCAGCCGAATTTCAGCATGGTGATCGCGGTTTCCCTGGTGTGGGGCGCGCAGATGTTTCTGGCGGGGCTGCCGCTGGTGTGGGCGTTCGGTATTCTCGGCGTGGGGGTGGCGGGCAGCGTGGCCGCCTACATGATTTTCCCGCACGTGGCGCACCGCATCAACACCTTCCTTGATCCCGCTTCCGGTGATAATTATCAGGTGGCAAAAGCGCGGGAAGCGATTATCCACGGCGGTTTCACAGGTGTGGGGCCGGGGCAGGGCGTGGTCAAGCAGCACGTGCCGGACGCGCATACGGATTTCATCTTCGCGGTGGCGGGCGAGGAACTCGGTACGCTCGTGTGCATGGGGATGGCGGCATTGTTCGCCTGCGTCGTGTTGCGGGGATTTTACCGTGTTTCGCGGGAGAGCAACCTGTTCATCGTTTACGCGGCCTCCGGGCTGCTGATCCAGTTCGGGATGCAGGCACTGGTGAATATGGGCGTGGCACTTTCCCTGCTGCCGAACACAGGCATGACCCTCCCTTTCGTGAGCTATGGCGGTTCCTCCACCCTCGCCATTTCAATGGCGATGGGCATGATACTCGCGTTCACGCGGAAGCGGTATGGGGAAGCTGGCTGATTATCCGCCGCCGAGGTGGAACAACAGCACACAGGCCTTGCTGGTGACAGGAAAATTGTAGGTGATGGATTGGCTGGGAGTGATGTTGTCCATCATCCACGGTGCCAGATCCCAACCAAAACCCGGCTGAATGCAGGTAGGATCATCATGCCAGTATTGTGTGGCGATGACCTTGCCGGAAGTAGGCAGGCCATCATCCAGTTTCCTGTCTATCTGCGCGGCGAGGTCGGGTGTCAGGGGTGCTCCGTCTCCGAACTGGCAGGGTACACAGGTTCCAACACCAAAGAATTCTCCACCGCCCCCCGGAATGGAAAGCATGATCCACGCTCCGGTCTGCTTGTAGAAAGTTCTGGGATAAGGACCGTCCACCCAGTCGCCCGTGTCCTGAGCCGGATTAATGATGCTGTAACCCGCCCCGGCAGCGATGTTTGAGGTCGGCACGGTAGGGCGCGGGTCAACGGACGGATCATAGCTATTGTTTACTGTCACGATTTCCTGGGCATATTCACTGCGTATGGAAACTGTCCCGCTGCTCCAGCCTGCGCAACAGGGGTAACTCACATCGAACAATATCTGTGCCAGCTGCAGATGTATCCATACGCGCGCAGGCTCGGACATCTCCATATAATCCTCACTACTACCGGAGTGTCCGATAATGCCGTCGCCGTTGCCGTTGCAGCCAAAAGTGGTTATATCATTACTCCCGCAGATGGTATCCACGCCTTTGCCCCAATAGCCATATGCATCCTTGAAATCGCCGGGCAAAGCGTCATACTTGCTCTGGAAAGTATTGACGGAGGCACGGAACCTGCTGATGTCCTTGATAACCGCCTGAACGCGCGCTGCCAGCACCATCTCCTTGCCGATGACAACGCCGGCTACGAGCAGGCCGAGAATCACCAGTACGATGGAAAGCTCAATAAGCGTAAACCCTGCCGGATGGCGATGGCCTGCCGGATGGCGAGGGGCAGTGGGGACACGGGGGTGCATAAACGATACCTCTGCAATCATTTTACCACGGCGCGCAGGATGGCACAACGAAGGATTAGCGCACTCCTTCTTCCAATGCGGCATCGTTTCTGCTACAAGATAGCTATGGAAAACACGATGGTGGAATTGCAGGAAGCATTGTTGCATCAGGGGGAGGATATTCTTCGCCTGAGCAACGAGATGTATACCCAGCAGAAAGAAATCGCGGAACTGCGGAAACAGCTTGCCCGGCTGGAATCCCGGATTGCTTCCGCCGACGCAAACGCGGATTTTCGCACACAGGAACAGGAAACACCCCCGCCGCATTATTAGACGCTGATTGACCCCATACCCCTCGGCGTGGTACTCTTGTTAGTATAAGCAGGGAGCGCGGCAATGAAAAAATGGCTGATACTGGGATTGGTGGCGGCGGTGATTATCGTGGCTTCCATGATGATTGCGCAATCGGCGGGGAAAATCATCAAGGCGGGTGTGGAAACTTTCGCACCGAAAATCACGGGTGTGCCCATTACGCTGGGCGAAGTGCATCCCTCCGCGTTGCGCACCAGCAGCATCAACGGCCTTATTATCGGCACTCCGAAAGGCTACAGAGCACCGTATACTTTCCGCATCGGCAAGGTGGAAGCCAAAGTAGATACAATGTCGCTGATCTCCGATACGGTGGTGATCCACCACCTGACCCTCCGCGAGCCGGAAATCGTTTATGAAATGGAGATGCACGGCTCCAACCTCACCGCGCTGGGGCAGAGCATCGCCTACGCCGCGTTGCCGAACAAGCCCATGCACCAGCATCCCGGCAATAAGCCGCAGCCTGTCCGGAAAATCGAGGATCAGGAGCCGAAACAGCGCGTGATTATCGAGCATCTGGATATTGAGGAGGCCGTCATCCGCCCGGCGGTGATGGGGGAGAATCTCCAGGCGTTGCACGTGCCGGACGTGCATCTTGATAATCTCGGAACCAAGGATAAAAGCCTGAGTTTTGCCGAAGCCAGCAGCCAGATACTGAGCGCGCTCGGAAAAAGCATCGCCACGGTGGATTTTCGTGGTTTCGTGAAACAAACCAATGCGGAAGTGCTCCAGCAGGGCAGTGATGCCGCCAATAAAGCCTTTGATAATGTCAAGGATGCGGTGAGCGGAGGGGTGGGCGAGAAGCTCGATAACGCGGAGCGTGCGGTGGATCATGGGGTGCAGGGTACGTTCCAGAAGTTGAAAAATCTTGGTGGGCATTGATAAATATCAAGCAATATCAATGTACTGATTTCTTCTGTTGCCTTCCCCCTCTTACCCCACTAAAATAGTGGGGAACGAGAGAAAACAAACATCATAGTAGCTATGGATAGAACCTATAGAAAGGCGGTCATTATCGCCCTGGTGGTGATGCTCACACTCCCGGCGGCGGTGGTGGGCTATAATCGGTGGGGCGACATCGTAGGCTTCGCCCACGGCAAGCACCTGCCGGATTTCCAGCGGTATAGCTCGGTGGATGAGCGCAAGCGCGCGTTCATTGATTACCTTTTTCCCCTTGTGGAAAAAGCGAATCAGGAGCTTCGGGCGGATCAGCGTCGGCTGTTCCGGCTTTACCAGATATACGCCGCCGGCTATCGGCTTACTCCCGCTGATAAGGCGTGGCTGGTGGCACTGGCGGGGGATTATAACGTATCGGGCTTCACCGTGGTGGAGGAGTGCAGCAAGAGCAAGCTGCCGCTCGATGCGTGGTTCGATCTGTTCACGCGGGTGGATACCGTGCCGGTATCGCTGGCACTGGCGCAGGCCGCCAATGAATCCGCATGGGGAACGTCCCGCTTCGCGCGGGAGGGCTATAATCTGTTCGGTGAATGGTGTTTCGCCGAAGGGTGCGGCATCAAGCCCCGCGAGCGCGTACCCGGCCTGACCCATGAAGTAAAATCCTTTGATACGGTGTATGCTTCCGTCCAATCCTACGTGCATAACCTGAACACGCGCAACAGCTATCAGCAATTCCGCGACCTGCGCTCCGATATGCGCCGCCGGGGCGTGATGTTGACCGGCGAAACGCTGGCGAACGGCCTGGTGCGCTATTCGGAGCGGGGAGCAGGCTATATCGAAATCATCCGTTCCGTTATCCAGAAAAATGGGTTACAACGGTACGACAGCACACAATCCGTCAGGGAGCACATTACGCGTGATCTATCTTCATAAAGGCGACCTTCCCGCCGACGTTACCTTCAAAGGCGATCTTGCCATAGATACCGAAACCAAGGGGCTGGAGATTTTCCTGCGCGACAGGCTCTGCCTCGTGCAGATTTCGGATGGGGGAGGGAACGCGCATCTGGTGCAGTTCCCCGGCGGCGAACAGCGCGCACCGCGCCTGAAGGCATTGCTGGAGGATAACACCCGCGTCAAGATTTT
Source organism: Alphaproteobacteria bacterium (assembly GCA_023269645.1). Classification (GTDB taxonomy): domain Bacteria; phylum Pseudomonadota; class Alphaproteobacteria; order Rickettsiales; family UBA8987; genus JAHFPR01. The sequence goes on from JAHFPR010000020.1 coordinate 11,676, forward strand.
CCACTACGCGCGCTTCGATGTGGCGGCACTGAAACTTTACCTTGGTATCGAGGTGCGGAATATTTATTGCACCAAGCTCGCCTCGCGCCTCACCCGCACCTATACGGACAGGCACGGCCTGAAAGACCTCTGCAAGGATCTGATCGATGTGGATATTTCCAAGCAGCAGCAATGTTCCAACTGGAGCGCGGCGGAGCTGACGAAAGAACAGCAGGATTACGCCGCTTCCGACGTGCTCTATCTCCACCGCCTGCGCGCGGAGCTGGATAAATTGCTGGCGGCGGATGGCAGGCGGGAACTCGCGCAATCCTGCTTCGATTTCATCCCCGCGCGCGTGGAACTGGATGGCCTCGGCTGGGGCGCGGTGGATATTTTCGCGCATAATTGAGAAGTATCGTCATTCCAGCGAAAGCTGGAATCCAGCGCGGCGTGTCTACGCCGCTGGATGCAATAAAGGGGTTAGCCAGAATTCTCATCGCCGCAGACGCGGCTTAGGCTGGATTCCAGCTTTCGCTGGAATGACCAAAAAATGTTAGCCGCGTTCTTTTCCCTGTTTTCCCGAAGCAACCTTGATGCTGCCCGTTCCGCCGACCTGTGTTCCCACGGCGGGTTTTTCCGAAAGGCCATGCTCTGCGCCGAATTCCCGGAGGTGTTCCATCGCTGCGGAATAGAGATCCTGCTGATATTCGGGGCGCGCTGCCGTTATTGTGTCCGTCAACTGGTGGATTCTATCACGAACGGCGAGTGTAGCATCAAGCCCATCCTCCGTCACCTTGTGCTCCTTGTGCCGCTTACGCTCCCTGATAACTTCAATGGGGGTTTGCAGTTTTTCTCCAAGCCCTTCAGCCTCAAATACCAGTTGCTTGCCGGAACCACCGTTGTAATCCGGCCCGTCGTGCCTGGTGGTAGTTTCGATGGGTACTTCCATCGTCGGTGTAATACCGAATTCCTGAAGGGTAGCGTATAATGGCGTGGAACCGGAATTCCTGACATTAACATAGATAACGGTATCCGCAGACCGCACCTCCTGCACGGAGGCTGCAAGTTGTTCGGGGCGTGCGAAATATGAAGTTACCCGTTCCGCATCCAATGTCACCAGTAATTCCTTAAACTTGCCTGCGGCTATATCTGCTTCGCTCATGGATTCCTCTCTTGCCTTGGAATGAATGGATTGTATGATGGTAGCATAAGAAAGCTAATAAATCGTTAACGCACGGAATTTTTTGCAGTATGCCCCCCAAACACGCCGAGAAAAAGATGACGCAGGATAACACGATTGCCGATATTGCCGTCGCCACGCGGGTGCTGGAACAGGAAATCGCGGGGCTGCGCGCGCTTATCGCTGCGCTGGATGGCCATTTCCCGGAAGCGGTGGAGCTGCTTTTCAACCTGAAAGGCCGCGTGGTGGTGAGCGGCATGGGGAAAAGCGGGCACGTCGCGCGGAAAATCGCGGCGACGCTGGCCTCCACCGGCACGCCCGCGCTGTTCATCCACCCTGCGGAGGCCAGCCACGGCGACCTCGGCATGGTGACGAAGGACGATGTGGTGATCCTGCTCTCCAACTCCGGCGAAACGGCGGAGCTTTCGGATATTATCGCCTACACGCGCCGCTTCGCCATTCCGCTGATCGGCGTGGTGCGGCGGAAAACCTCGGCACTGGTGGAGGCGGCGGATATTGCTTTCGTGCTGCCGGAAACGCCGGAGGCCGCCGCCATCAACGTGCCCACCACCTCCACCACCATGATGCTCGCCTGGGGCGACGCGCTGGCGGTGGCACTGATGGAACGGCGCGGCTTCGGCAGCGAGGATTTCAACACGTTCCACCCCGGCGGCAAGCTCGGCAGCCAGCTTGCGAAGGTGGAGAAGTTCATGAAAACGGGGGCGGATCTGCCCGTGGTTTCGCCGGAAGATACGATGCCCAGCACCTTGCTGGTGATGTCGGAAAAGCGCCTCGGCCTCGCGCTGGTGACGGATAAGGAAGGCAAGCTGCTCGGCATTATCACGGATGGCGATCTGCGCCGGAAGATGGATGCAGGATTGCTCTCGCGCACTGCGGGGGAAATCATGACTCCGAACCCCAAAACGATCACCCGCACCCGCCTGGCGGTGGAGGCACTGCAGCGCATGAACGCGAAATCCATCACCTCCCTGTGCATCGCGGATAAGGCCGGGAAGCTGGTGGGGCTGGTGCATATCCACGACCTGCTCCGGGCAGGGGTATCTTAAATCGTGATTCGTTACTCGTTAATGGTTTGCGAATAACGCATAACGAATAACCAATAACGAGCCATGAGCCACGATTACCTGAGCCATTACAGCAAGCGCAGCCACAGCACAGCCGAAAAGGTGGTGCAGGATCATGTCACTCACCATGCCCGCCACACGAAACAGATGAAGCGCGGCATTGTCGCGGCAGTGCTCCTGATGGTGCTGGCGATGATTGCCTGGCCGCTCACCCATCTGGGGCAGCGCAGTTTCAAGGTGAACCTCGCCAGCGGAGCCGGCAAGGCCGCGCCGGGCAGCCAGGCGGAGCAGACGCGCATGGTGAAGCCGCATCTTCACGGGCTGGATAACGAGAATCAGCCCTACAACATCACGGCGGATGATGCTATCCAGCGCGACAAGGAAAATGTAGACCTCACCAATGTGGAAGGCGATGTGTTCCTGAAGGATAACGGCTGGGCGGAACTGCGCGCCGATACCGGGCATTACAACCTCACGGCAAAAACACTCGACCTGGGCGGCGCGGTGCAGCTGGGCATGGATAACGGCTACGAACTCGCAACTGCGGAAGCGCACGCCACGCTTGCGAACCGCGAAGTGCAGGGGCCTGCGGCAGTGCGGGTGCAGGGGCCGCTCGGTACATTGACGGCGGATGGTTTCGCCCTGCACGGCGGGGAAAATGCCCTGGCGTTTTCCGGGCGCGTACACCTGAAAGCCTACCCGAAGACCAGGGTGAAGTAATATGCGCAGGATAGTGATTATTATCATTCTATCAGTTCTCATGCCCGGATATTCTTTCGCGCAGCTCGGCCTTGAGAATACGAAGCATGACAGTGCCCTTCCGGTGGATATTGCCTCGGATAAACTGACCGTCCATTACAAGAAAAAACTTGCGGTGTTCGAGGATAACGTGGTGGCGGTGCAGGGCACACTCCGCATCGCGGCGGACAGGATGGAAGTGCTGTATCACGGCGGGGATAAGCCTGCACAGAAAAATGCAAAAGATGCCGGGCAGGGGGATGGGGACGAAGCGCGCGGGCTGGAAAAAATTACGGCAATCGGCCACGTGAAACTTGCCGTGCCCGGAAAAACCGCCAGCAGCGAACAGGGCGTGTACGATGTGGATAAGGGGGAGGTGGTGCTGACGGGGCACGTGGTGCTTGTTAACGATGCCAACAGGCTCTCCGGCGACAGGTTCGTGTATGATGTGACCAACCGCGTGAGCCATCTTTACAGCGATAAAAAGGAAGTGCCGGAAGGCGCGGGTGCTGCCGCGCGTGGCGGAAAGGCAGAAAAACCTGCATTTTCAGGCCGTGTGAAGGGATATTTTATCCCGAAGAAAAAGATGGATATTCCTGCCATCGGCCCAGGGAAAGTGAAGAAGAAAACCGGGGAATAACGGTGGGCGATAGCGTCATTCCCCGAATTCCGCGCAGCGGAATTATAGGGGAAGCCGTTTTACTGTCATGTTGAGCGAAGCGAAACATTTCCTGCCGCATGAGATTCTTCGCTGCGTTCAGAATGACAAGGAGTGGATCACCCTATAATTGCTTCGCAATTCTGACGATGACGATTGAGGATAGTCGTTCAGTTTCCATTGCATTTCTGCCGCAATGCGGTATAAGGTTACGCCTCGGATGCAGAGAGTAATGGTGGCGAAGAAATTTCCATACACAGGTCGGCCATACACAGGAAGGATGCTGCTGGCGGTGGCACTGCTGCTGCTTTTTGCCGTGCCCGCATTTGCGAGAACCGATCTCCAGCTTCCGCGCTATGCCTCGCTGAAATCCAATGATGTCAATGTTCGCACCGGGCCGGGGCTGCGCTATCAGATCAAATGGGTGCTGGTGCGCGCGGGGCTGCCCGTGGAAGTTATCGCCGAGTTCGAGCAGTGGCGGAAAATAAAGGACATCGAGGGCGGCGAGGGCTGGGTGCACAGTGCCATGCTGAGCGGCCAGCGCACCACCATCGTGACCGGCACGGATGCACAGACGATGTACGAGAGCCAGGATCGCGGTTCCGAACCAATCGCCCATTTGGAGCCAGCCGCGCAGGCCGATCTGCTGGAATGCACTAAGGAATTCTGCAAAATCCGTGCGGGCGATTACAAAGGCTGGGTGGAGCGCGCGCATCTGTGGGGGATTTACCCGGAGGAGTGGATGCAGTAAACTACTGCAACTTCCTCCACCGCTTGCGGGGGAGGCAGTAAATCCGAGCGAGTTTACTCGCCGGATTTGCGGAGGGGGTATGCTCTCGCGGCAACAATACCCCCTCCGGATTTCGTAAACTCACTGCGTTCGCCAACGAAATCCTCCTCCCCCGCAGGCG
>JAHFPR010000136.1 GCA_023269645.1 Alphaproteobacteria bacterium
GCCTGTGCCATCCGTCGAACTTTTTGCTGCGCCAAGCATGATAGCTGGAGACCGGTAAACCTGATAGTGGCTCCAGGCGGGGTCATCCGCCGGCCCCAGAAATCCATAGCCGCCATTGGGGCTGAACGCTGTTGGATACGCGCCATAGACACCCGGCACGGCGATGTGTGTGCCCCAGATGATGGCTGCGGAGAGGACATAACCGCCAGGAATCATGCCAGCAAGGCTGAGATGCTGCCAGGCCGTGGCTCCTTCAAAGCCGCTCGTGGCGATACGTCCGTCGCCGTCGCCGTTCGCCGTGCCGGGTCCCTCATCCCAGCCCCACGTTCCCCACAGCCCCTCCGCCCCGGTGAAATCCCCCGGCAACTGGGTGTATTTCTGCCTGAAGGTGACCAGCGCGGCCTTGATGGAGCTGACTTCCGTAATGATGGCGCGGAGTTTGGCTTGTTGCATCATGCTCTTCCCGGAAATAACCACGGTGACAATCACCGCGATGATGACCGTCACAATCGCCATTTCCACCAGCGTGAAGCCATGCTGGCGAGGGTATCGGTGTGAAGGATGCGGCACAGTTTTCCCTTTGTTTTTCTGAAGTAATTCTACCACATTTTTCGCGGGGATGCAAAATGTATCGGTGTAGGGTGGGTATTGTCCCCTAAAGATAGATATGCTGTCATTCCAGCCTTCGCTGGAATGACAGCATATCTATCTTTAGGGGACAATGCCTGTAGGGTGTTGTATCCTGTTGATAGGGCATCATTCGATCACTCAAGGCTGTCAATGTCCGGTACTTTCCGCGCTTGCGCGGGGGGTTATGCATTTTCGCGCTTGCGCTCAGGCGATTTTTCGTGCAGATTCCCGCTTCTCCTGAAGGGGTGCTTGCGCCCCGCACGTGCGCCGGTGTAGCTCAGTGGTAGAGCACGTCATTGGTAATGACGGGGTCGGGAGTTCTATTCTCCCCACCGGCACCATTCTTTATATATTGATTATCAGACGGTTATCTTTGCACACCTCGTTATGCCATCGCGGCTGTTTTCAGCGGCTGTCCTGCACAGAGAACAATCCATGCGCCCGGAGCAGTCTGAATATCCTGTTCTCACCCCCGGCCTGACACAGGCCGCAGCCATCTCAAAACTGGAGCGGCATGGCCTCAATATGCTGCCCCGTGGCCGCACCCCTTCCTTTGCCGCCGTATTCTTCCGCCAGTTTCTAAGCCCGTTGATTTATATCCTGCTGCTGGCAGCACTGGCATCGGTATTGGTGAGCGATGTCACGGATGCCCTGTTTATTGGCGTGGTGCTGCTGATTAACGGGATGGTGGGCGCGGTGCAGGAATATTCCGCCGGAAGGGCGGCAGGCGCACTCAGGGCACTGGAACAACCGCGTGCAATCGTCATCCGCGATGGCATACGGCAGGAAATCGCGGCAAAACATCTGGTTCCGGAGGATGTGGTACTGCTGGAAGCGGGCAGCCGTGTGCCCGCCGATATGCAGCTCACCGGGAGGGTAGATTTACAGTGCGATGAATCGTTGCTCACGGGGGAATCGCTGCCCGTGAAGAAAATACCGGGCACAATAGCGTTTGCCGGTTCCGTGGTCACGCGCGGGCGCGGGCAAGGGATAGTCACCGCCACGGGTCTGCACACGGAAATCGGAAAAATCGCCGGGCAGCTCGCCAGGCGTTCCCTGTCCGAGCCGCCGCTGATGATCCGTATGCGCCGTTTCACGCGCAATATCGCCGTTGCGATTGGCGTTTCCATCGCGGCCTTGATCGCCATAGGGATGCTACGCGGGATGCCCTTCCGGGAGCTTTTCATGATGTCTGTCGGGCTGGCGGTCAGTGCTATTCCTGAAGGATTGCCCATTGCGATTTCTGTGGCACTGGCGGTGGGTATGCGCCGCATGGCGAAAGCGAATGTGCTTGTCCGCCACCTGCCTGCGGTGGAGTCGCTTGGCTCCTGCACCATGATCGCCACCGATAAAACCGGCACACTCACCCTGAACACGCTGACCGTCACCGATTTGCGCCTGCCCGATGGCGCGTGGCTGCAGTGCGAAACGGGTGCGGATATTGCCGCCTGCCGCATTCATGCCGATGGCGAGGAGGCATCCGTCCGCGTCGCGCGGCTTCTGCACGCCGCCGCCCTGCCGAACGAAGGCAAACTCCGGCAGCAGGAGAGTGGCTGGGAGGTGTTGGGCGATACGGTGGACGTGGCGTTGCTGGCCGCTGCGCATAAAGGCGGCCTTACGCAGCAATCCCTGCTGGAGCATTATCCGATGGTCATGCGTATCCCCTATGAGCCGGATTTGAAATATGCCGCCTCGTTTCACCGGCGGGAAAACAAGGTGCATATTTTTGTCAAGGGCGCGCCGGAATCCATCATCGCCATGTGCGACCGGATGGAAATAGGGGGACACCCAAAGCCTGTCAACCGTGAGCACCTTCTGGCGCAGAAGGAGGAACTGGCGGCGCGGGGCTTGCGGGTGCTGGCGTTTGCAGAGGGTGTGATAACAGAAGATCGCAACGGAGCATATGGCCACCATCATCTGGTCAACCTCACCTTTCTCGGCATGGCGGGGATGCATGACCCGATCCGCCCGGAAGTACCCGCCGCCATTGCCGCCTGCCGTGCCGCAGGCATTGAGGTGGTGATGATAACCGGAGACGATCCGAAAACCGCCAGTGTCGTCGCCCGCCATGCGGGGCTGGAAGTGCTGGATGCGCAGGTGGTCACGGGGGCGGATGTCCGGCGGGCGGAGACGCAGGGTGCGGCGGCACTGGACGCACTCACCCGCAACGCCCGCATCTATGCCCGCGTGGAGCCGGTGCAGAAACTCTCCATTGTGCTCTCGCTGGCGCGCAACGGGCATTTCGTGGCGATGACCGGAGATGGCGTGAACGACGCGCCCGCCCTGAAACACGCCCATGTCGGCGTGGCGATGGGCAAGGGTGGCGCGGATGTGGCCAGGGAAAGCGCGGATATTATCCTCACCGACGACAATTTTGCCTCCATCGTCGCCGGCGTCCGCGAAGGCCGTGTGGCGTACAGCAATATCCGTAAAGTGATCTTCATGCTGGTTTCCACCGGCGTGGCGGAGGTGGTGCTGTTTCTGTTTGCCATGCTGCTGGGAACCCCCATGCCGCTGCTGGCGGTGCAGTTGCTCTGGCTCAACCTTGTCACCAATGGCATTCAGGATGTGGCACTCGTGTGTGAAAAAGCCGAGGGCGACGAATTGCACCACCCCCCGCGCAGGCCGGGCGAGCCGATCTTCAACCGCATGATGCTCCGGCGGATTCTTTATGCCGTGCTGGTGATGGGCGGCGGCGGGTTTGCCGCCTTCTACTGGATGCTGGAACATGGCTACGGGGAGACGCAGGCGCGCAATATGCTGCTCCTGCTTTTTGTGCTGTTCGAAAACTTCCAGGTGCTGAACAGCCGTTCCGAGCGTCAATCGGTATTCCGGCAGTCGCTCTTTGCCAATCCCTTCCTGATTGTCAGCATCCTGGTTGCGCAGGCTGTCCATATCGGTGCAATGTACCTTCCGGGCATGAATACCCTGCTGGGCATTGCGCCGGTCACGCTTGTGCAGTGGGGTATGTTGCTGCTGGCCGCCTCGTCGCTTATGCTGATGATGGAATTCAGCAAATGGAGAAGCCATGAAAAACGATGATACGCCGCAGCAGGATCCACTCAACGGAAGGAGGATTTCGGATATTCTGGCGACGCTCGCCGATAGTTTTACCACGCCCACGGTCACCATCGGCGAACTCCGGGACGCATTATCCGGACGCATTTATGGCATTTTCCTTCTGGTGCTGGCACTTCCCAACATCATCCCCATTCCGGCTCCCGGCCTGTCCGCCGTGCTGGGAACGCCGCTGATCCTGCTCACCTTCCAACTGATGCTGGGCTGGAAAACGCCGTGGTTTCCAAAGTTTATCGTCAGGCAACGCATCAAAACCGAATATATCCGGCGTTTATGTGAGTATGTTCTGCCCTGGCTCAGGAAACTGGAGCGCATCATCCTGCCGCGCTGGATGTGGCTGGTGAAATATCCGGCGGATCGGCTGATTGCATTGCTCTGCGTGGTGCTTTCTCTGGCGATTATGATGCCGATACCCTTTGGCAACGCGCTTCCCGCACTGGCCATCTGCTGCTTTGCCATTGCGATTCTGCAGCGCGACGGGCTGTGTGTGATTCTGGGCATCGTGGTGGGCTTGCTTGCCACGTCGGTCATCGTCGCATCGCTGAGTGCCCTCCTGATGGCACTGCAGAAGGGGTTGGGGCTGTAAAGATTTCCGAAGGTTTTTCCGTCTTGCGTCGTACCATAAAATGAACCAACCTCCTCCCTGGGCGGAGAACCGCCGGAACGGAGCAGCAATACGGTGACAGGCTGGGAACAGAAAACAGATGCGGAACTGCTTTCCCGGATTCAGGAGGGCAGCCATCTGGCGTTTGCGGCACTGGTGCGGCGGCATAGCGGGCAGTTTTATCGGCTCGCCTACCGTTTCACCCGGCAGCAGACAGAGGCGGAGGATATAGTGCAGGACGCGTTTATCAAATTATGGGCGCACCCAGGCCTGTGGCGGCCGGGCGCGAACGTAAAATTCACTACCTGGTTTTACCGGATAATCGTCAACCGCTGCCTGGACAGCGCGAAAAAGAAAAAGCCCATCGCGCTGCCGGACGAAATGCAGATAGCGGATGCGCGCCCTTCCCAGGAGCAGGAGGCCATCTTCTCTGAAACGCAGCGCAAGCTGGAGAAGGAAATCGCCGCGCTGCCCGCCCGCCAGCGCACCGCGCTCAACCTCTGTTTCCATGAGGAGCTGAGCAACCAGGAAGCGGCGGATATTATGGGTGTGAAACTCAAAGCCCTGCAATCCCTGCTCATGCGGGCGAAAACGACACTGAAAGAAACGATGAGGCCGTAATGAAAAAAGAACCTGTGACGCTTGAAAACCATCTGCTCCGGGAGGATCAGGAACTCCGCGCATTGCTTTCCGCGCGGAAGTGCTCTGAACCGGGTACGGATTTCGTGGAGCGGATAATGTTCGCCGCGCGCACGTTGCCGCAGGCTTCCCGGCAATCCGTGCTGTCGTGGGTGTTCCGCCTGTGCGAGGAATTTCACCTCCGCCGCCCGGCCTATACGGTTGCTGCGCTGTTTATTGTGGGCTTCATCATGGGGTTCGGCGGGGATATGCTAGAGAATTTATCGTCCGACAGCATCGGTGTTCAGGATGGTTTTTATGACGATGGAGGCGCGCTATGAGCAGGAAAATCACACTGCTGCTGATCCTTTCCCTCACGCTGAACGTGTTGTTCGCGGGGGTGATGCTGGGGCATTTTTCGCATCATCTTGCGCGGATTTCAAGCCGTTCCGCCCTCCCCCCGGAGAAACTGGCCATGTTCGACGCAGCGACGCGGCCGGATTGTGCGGGGCGAAAGGGACTGCGTGATGCGCGATCCGAGATGCTGCGCCTCCTCGCCGCCGAACCTTTCGACGCAGCAGCATACATTGCTTCCGTGGAAAAATTCTTCTCCCTTATGTCGGAGCATATGAAAAACAGAACGGAGAATATCAAGGGACTCGCCAAACAGTTTACACCGCAGGAAAGGGTTGCAGTGGCAAAAATGCTCCGCCATCCCGGAGGTTTTTCCTGCAAAGAACATGGAGAAGCGGAAAAATAAATAAGCGGAGGTTTTCTTCTCGGTGCGCGTATCACCTGTACCAACCCCTTACCTTGTGCGG
>JAHFPR010000137.1 GCA_023269645.1 Alphaproteobacteria bacterium
GCGGCGCGGCGGAGGGGGTTATCCTTCGGGTCGGTAATGGCGGCGAAATGGTGTCGGATCGCGTCGTCACCAAGTTTCGCCTGCGCTTCTGTGAGGCACAGTGAAAACTGCGCCAGCGTTTCCAGCGTTGTACCGGATTTGCTGACAACGAGGAAAAAACTCTCCGCAAAATCCAGCCCGGCGAAAGTATACCGCAGGGTATGCGCATCTACATTATCAAGGAAATGCAGCTTCGTGCCCTGGCGTTCCGCTGCGTTCAAGGCCGTAAGTGCCTGCGCGCAGAGCGAGGAACCGCCCGTGCCGAGAATCACCAGCCTGCTGAATTTTTTACGGATAGTCTCGGCAGTTTTGCCTATTGCTTCCAGTGCTGCGCTATCTGTGGCTGCGCGGTAGATATGCGTGAGTGCGTTTTCCGGGTGCTTCAGCGAAAGCGATTCTGCAACGGGCTGCGCATGAAGCTGCAATGCCTGTGTAAACGTGTTTTCTGCGATGCCCCCTTCCCCGATGGCGACGGAAAAACACTGGGTGATGTTCTGGGTATAGGGCATAGCTGGATTATGGGATGATGGATTATGGAGTATGGATGTTTTTCTTACGATCATCCATCATCCGGTCATCTATCATCTATCACTTATTTCCCCTTGCCGACAACTATAATGATAAGATTTTCCGGCTCAAGCAGCCGTTTGGCGGTGCGGTTTACCTCCTCCAGCGTCACTTTTTCCACGAGCGCATTGCGCCGCTCCAGGTAATCCATCTCCAGTTTTTCGGTCTGCATCAGGGAAAGCATGGCCGCGAGGTCGGACGTGCTATCCAGTCCAAGCAGAAAAGAACCGGTGATGTAATGTTTTGCGGCGGTGAGTTCTTCTTCCGTGATACCTGCATCACGGGTGCGCTGCATTTCCTGCTTGATCAGTTCCAGCGAGGTGGGCATGGCCTCCGTGCGTGTGCCGACGGAGCCTTTGTAAACCGCCGTGTGGTCGAGCGATTGCAGATAGGTGTACACGGAATAGGCCAGCCCGCGCTTCTCCCGGATTTCCTTCATGAGGTGGGATTCAAAACTGCCGCCGCCTACAGTGTAATTCAGCACGGAAGCTGCATAATAATCCGGATCGTGGTAGCCGATACCGCGCGCGCCGAACACCGCCACGCTCTGCGGAAGGGGCTTTTCGATGCGCACGGTTTTCCCTTTTGGAAACGCGTTGAAATCGGGAATATTCACGGGTTCATGCGCGGGCAAGGCGGGAATCTCCATGAAATATTTATTCAGGAGCGTGTCCAGTTCCGCGCGGGAAATATCGCCCACCACGCTGATGTGCAATTCTGCGCGGGTGAGGTAAGTGGTGCGGAAATTTTCCAGAGCATCCCGCGTGATGGCCGGGATGGACTCTTTCGAGCCAATCAAGGGTTTGGCGTAAGGGTGGGTTCCATATGTTTCCCTGTTCCAGGCAAGGCTGGCGATATAATTCGGGTTTTCCATTTCCTCCGCGATGCGGGCGAGTGCCTGGTCGCGCGCGCGGGCGAGTTCCGCTTCTTCCAGCCGGGGATTGGAAAGCGCAAGTGCCAGCAGGCGAAAGGCGGTATCGCGGTTCTCGGAAAGGGTGCGGAGCGTAACGTAAAAACCATCCTTGTCCGCGCTGAAATCAAGGCCAATCGCCAGATCCTCAAGCCATTGCTTGAAGTGGAGGTTATCGAGATCGCCTGCGCCGCGCGCCAGCATATCGGAAAGCAGGTAGGCGAGGCCTGGCTTATCGGCAGGATCGGAAGCCCCACCGCCGCGTGGGAACGCAATCCGCAGGGAGATAACGGGCAGGGCGTGATCCTCCATCAACCAGGTTTCCTGCGCGTAATTTCCGGAAAGCGGCTGGATGATCCGTGCTTCCTCTGGAAAGGCGGGCAGGGGGAGGAGGAGGCACGTCATTGCGAGCGCAGCGAAGCAACCCAGTATTCTTGATGTTGCTGGATTGTTTCGTCGGCTGCGCCTCCTCGCAATGACGGAAATAAAATATGCCATACTACCTCACCACCCCTTGGGAATTGGGAAGCGCAGGCACGGGCGCGTGACCAGCAACAGGCGCGGTGGGCACAAGCTCGCCCGTTACCTCACGGGGTGTATCGAAGATGAAATGCGCGGCGGCGAGCACCTGTTCCGGATTCACTGCCGTGATGCGCTCCGGCCAGTGCTCCACATAATCCGTATCCAGCCCGGTGGAAAGTGCTGCACCGTAAATATGCGCCATCGGGGTGAGGCCGTCCCGCGCGTAAATCACCTGCGCGCGGAGGAGATTTTTGGCGCGCTGCATTTCCTGCTTTGTGGCTCCATCTTTCAGCAGAAGCGCGATTTCCTGCTCCACCGCTTGCTGGATTTGCGCAAAGCTCACACCAGGTTTCGGCGTGGCGTAAAGGCGGAAAATGGTCTGGCCAAGGGAGAGATCGTCATAATCCGCGCCTGCCGATGTGGCAAGCTGCTGCTTCACCACCAGTGCCTGATAGAGCCTCCCGGTTTCCCCGCCGCCGAGCAACTGTGCCAGCACCACCAGCGGAAGCGTATGCTGCGTTTCGCCGGAGACCGCACCGGGCGCGAGGTAATAGCGTAGCCATTCCGGTTGTTCAACCCGCTCATCCTTCAGCACGATGGGTGACGTGGGTGCGGGCGCGGTGATGTGCGCGACCTGCACCGCGCGTGTGCGGTTATCAAGTTCGGGATTGCGCGGCAGCGCGCCGTAATATTTCTCCGCAAGCTCCCGCACTTCTTCCTGAGTCACATCCCCGGACACAATGACTGTGGCGTTATTGGGCGCGTAATAGCGATGGTAGAAATGCTGCGCGTCCTGCCAGGTCAGTTGCTCCATATCCTTCCGCCAACCGATCACTGGAACGCCGTAAGGATAATCCAGGCCGTAAAGCATGGCATCCATCTGCTCCGAGAGCAGGCTGGCGGGCACGTTATCCACGCGCATGGAGCGTTCCTCAAGAATCACGTCCCGCTCCTTCAGCGCGGTTGCTTCATCGAGTTGCAGATTGTGCATCCGGTCGGCCTCCAGCAGCATGACGAGGCCGAGATATTCCCTGGGGATGGTCTGGTGGTAAACGGTGTAATCCTCGGTGGTGAAGGCATTGTCGTTTCCGCCGTAATAAGCGACCATTCTGGAAAACTCTCCCGCCTGCAAATGCGCTGTGGCCTTAAACATCAGGTGCTCCAGATAATGCGCGAGGCCGGTTTTCGGCTGCTGCTCATCGGAACCGCCTACGCGATACCACACCATATGCGCGACTGCGGGCACGGTATGGTTCGGAATCACCAGCACCCGCAAGCCGTTGGCGAGGGTAAAACTTTCCGCATATGGGGTATCGCCCGGCCTATCAGCGGCACTGGCGGGGGTAGAAAACATCCCTATCAGGAAGAGAAGAAAAATCATAAAAATACTATCATTCCCTGAATTGCTGTCACCCCGCACTTGGTATGCGGGGAAATTCGAGGGGAGTCCATCTCACCGTGTACTGTACCTTACGATGGATCTCCGTGGAATCGCTACGCAATTCAGGCGATGACGGAAGTTTTTCCGTAAAATGCATAAACATCAAATTAATGAAGCAGGTGCTCAAGCGGTGCGGAGGGCGAACGCTTGAATGTGGGGGAACCATCACCGGTGACGGGCTGATTAGCCTGCTTCTTCTGCTGGACGCGCCTTGTTTCCTCGGTGGGATCCACCAGTGGATCTTTCTCAGAATTATCAAATGGATTCAGGCTATCAAGGGTGCTGTCTGCGTTATCCTTCCGCTCCTGCCGTTTTTCCTTGTAGAGCACCTGACGGATGTCGGATTTTGCACTTTGGGCATCCGCTTTCTTCAGCAGTGCCGATTCGCCTTTGGAGATGCCAGTAGTGGAAGACACACGTTTTTTGAGCAGCGTTTTCTCCGCTTCATCGGTCACATTGCTGGAATCCCCCATGCCATTGTCCGAAGGGGCGTTCAGATGGAAATCAGGCGGTACGGTGAGTGCGGGGCGCGAGAGCACCGCGTATTCATCCGGGGCTTCCGTGTTCAGGCCGAGCGTTTCACGCACACCACTGCCGCCGCAGGCGGAAAGCAGGGTCAGCAGCCCAAGGGCGGCGACGCTAATGCGGTATTTCTTCATGCTTATCTCCCGATGGTTTATGACCCGATGATTCTGTAGTTGATGGTTTCCGGGGCTTGCCCACAAAAATGCTAGTGTAACAGAGAATAAATGCGCCGACGCACACAGCACTGTCGGCGACATTAAACGCCGGCCAGTGGTAACCTGCAACATGAAAATCAAAAAAATCCGCAACCGCGCCGAAACGCAGCCGGTCTATCACATTTCCAAGTGCGCCGCCCATGACAAGGCCGATTGCAAAACTCTCTCCAGATTTGTTGATTTTTCTTAGCCATAATAATAGGATAAAAATGATAGTTAATGCAACAAGTGATAAAATGAAACGCCCATTCGCATAGTGCTGGAACATCCCGAAGCTGATGCCATTGTTCCACAGTATCACGAGGTCGAAAAACGGGGTGAGGCGGATGGGCTGGCGTTCTGCGATATGCACCACCTCCAGCATCGCCCATTTATGGAATTGATCCAGCGAAAGTGTTGCCAGCGCGATGAGGATGCCACGTTTGAAAAGGGAGGATTGTTTGGCCATACTGCCTTCTAGCATGAAGCGTTCATAAATTGAAGTGTTCTGTGGCGCACGCTATATCCTGCTCCATCTGCCGCCGCAGTGCGGCCACCGTAGTAAAATTTTCTTCCGGGCGGAGGAAGTGCAATGGCTTTACGCACAATTTTTTGCCATAAAGATCACCGGAAAAATCCAGGAGATGTGTTTCCACCACGGCTCCTTCCCCGCCGAACATGACGTTGGTTCCGATATGGGTGATGGCGGGAAGCCATGCTGCCCCGTTCTCTATCCGAGCTTCCGCAATATACACCCCGAACGCCGGGCGGAGATGGTCTTTCAGGTACATATTGGCAGTGGGGCAGTTGAGGAGGGATGTGCCACGATTCTGCCCTTTGCGCACGTGCCCTTCCAGGGTGTAAGCATGGCCGAGCAGTGCGTTCGCCGCGCGGATTTCGCCAGCTTGAAGATGTTGCCGGATGCGTGAGGAGGAAATGGTAACCCCGCCCTCTCCTTGCGCACCTACCTGCGTGAGTGTGTAGCCGCCTGCGCCGGACAGGGCGCGCAGAAGTTCGGCATTCCCACCTCGCCTGTGCCCAAAAATAAAATCATGCCCGATCACCAGATGGCGCACGTGGAGCTGTTTTACCAGAATATCCCGGATGAAATCCTCCGCCGTGATGCGCGAGAATCTTTCATCAAAATGCTGGACGAACAAAACATCCATCCCGGCTTCCCGCAGCAACTCCGCTTTCTGGCGGAAGGGGGTGATGCGGAGCGGCGGAGTGTTCGGCTTAAGTACGGTGACTGGGTGTGGCTCGAAGGTCATGACGGCGGAGAGCAGGCCGGAATCGTGGGCGATGGAGCCGATACGCTTCAGGATTTCCCGATGGCCGAGATGCACCCCGTCGAAATTCCCCAGCGCAAGCACACTATGGCGCGCCGCTTCCGGGCAATGTTTGGCGTGGCGGACAATGCGCATGACCTGGGTTCAATCACCATTTAATTAAGTACTCCGTCATTCCAGCGAAAGCTGGAATCCAGCCAAAGCCGCGTCTGCGGCGGAAAGGCTTTTCGCAGCGTAGACACGCCGCTGCTGGATTCCAGCC
>JAHFPR010000138.1 GCA_023269645.1 Alphaproteobacteria bacterium
TGGATGATGGTGATGCCCGCTTTCTCCAGGTCGGTCACCTCGTCCCGGATGGCGAGCGCGATCTGGCGGCAGGTTTCCGAGCGCGGCTGGTCGTTGCGCACGAAACTCCATTGCAGAATCGTCACCGGGCCGGTGAGCATCCCTTTCATCGGCTTTTTCGTAAGGCTCTGCGCATAGCTGCTCCAGGCAACCGTCATCGGCTTCGGGCGCGCCACATCACCAAAAATCATCGGCGGCTTCACGCAGCGCGAACCGTAGCTCTGCACCCAGCCGTTTTCCGTAAACGCAAAGCCGGAAAGCTGTTCGCCGAAATATTCCACCATGTCGTTGCGCTCGAACTCGCCGTGCACCAGCACGTCAATGCCGATTTCTTCCTGGATGCGCACAGTTTCCGCCGTTTTGGTCTTCAGGAACTGCTCATATTGCGCGGTGTTGATGATTTTCTTCTTGAAATCCGCGCGCGCCTGGCGAACATCCGCAGTCTGCGGGAAGGAGCCGATGGTCGTAGTCGGCAGCGGCGGCAGCTTGTGCTCCGTCGCCTGCGCCAATGCCCGCTGGGGATAGGCACTTTCGCGCTCCGCCATTGCTGGAACAATCGAGGACACGCGCTGCTTAACCGCCTGGTTGTGTACGCGCTCAGAAGCCTTGCGGCTGGCGGCAGCCGCATCCGATGCAGCGAAAGCCGTCGCATCTTTCTTACCCGAAGCAGCCTGGGCAACCGCCACGGTTTCCTGCAATTTCTGCCGCGAGAACGCCAGCCAGCTTTTCAGCTCGGCATCCAGTGCCTTTTCGTTTTCCAGATCCACCGGGGTATGCAGCAGCGAACAGGAGGGCGCGACCATCACACGTTCCGCACCCAGTTTTTCCACCGCTTTCTGCACCACACCAAGCGCGGCGGAAAGGTCGGCGCGCCAGATGTTGCGCCCGTCAATCACGCCAAGCGAGAGAATCTTATCTTTGGAAAGTTTCGCCAGCACTTCATCAAGCTGCCCCGGCGCGCGCACCAGATCAATGTGCAGTGCCGCCACCGGCAGGCTGGCCGCCGTCGCCAGATTATCGCGCAAACCTTCAAAATACGTAGCGAGCAGAATCTTTAAGCCCCCCGCATCTTTCGCAAGCTGTTCATATGCGGAAACAAAGGCTTTGCGCGTGGCATCATCCATATCCGTCACCAGGCACGGCTCGTCAATCTGCACCCAGCGCGCGCCCTGCGCCGCCAGTTTCTTCAGGATTTCGCCGTAAACCGGCAGCAACTTCGGCAGCAGCGAAAGCGGCTGAAGCCCCTTGTCGTGCGCTTTGCCAAGCAGCAGGAAGGAAACCGGCCCAAGCAACACAGGCTTCGCGTTGATGCCAAGTGCCTTCGCTTCGGCAAACTCATCAAAAATCCTGGTGCTGGAGAGCTTGAATTCCGTGGCTTTCGTGAATTCCGGCACGATATAATGGTAATTCGTATCGAACCATTTGGTCATTTCCATCGCCACCACGTCCACACCCTGCGCCTGGCGGCCACGTGCCATAGCGAAATAGGTGGCGAGGTCTACCTGCCCGCCTTTCCATTCATAGCGCGCGGGAACAGCACCGACCAGAGAAATGGTATCAAGCGTCTGATCGTAGAAGGAAAAATCGTTTGTCGGGATAAGGTCAACGCCCGAATCCTGCTGTAATTTCCAGTGGCGCGCGCGCAGTTCCTTCGCGGTTTCCTGGAGGGATTTTTCGGTGCTTTCGCCCTTCCAGTAGCTTTCGACCGCTTTCTTGAGTTCGCGAAATGCGCCGATGCGCGGGAAACCGAGTGTGGTGGAGGTGACCATGATGCGTTATTCTCCCTGTTATTTTTGTGTAAAGGCGGAGGATTATACCGGGAATCGGCGGGTGTGCAAGGGGATTTTTAAGTACGCTGGCATTGTCCCCTAAAGATAGATGTGCTGTCATTCCAGCGAAGGCTGGAATCCAGTAGCGGCGTGTCTACGCCGCTGAAAGACCGTAGTTATTTCGCCGCAGACGCGGCTTGCGCTGGATTCCAGCTTCCGCTGGAATGACAAGTGTAGGGATTATCTATCGTTAGAGGACAATACCCACTCCGCTCCCTTCCCGGCTTCCCTCTACTGAACTCCGAACTCTGAACTCCGGCCACTATTCCACATCCAGCCCAATATCCACGGCGGGCACAGAATGCGTCAGCGCACCTACCGAGATAAAATCCACGCCCGTCTCCGCAATCGCACGGATATTCTTGATCGTTACGCCTCCGGAAGCCTCCAGCTTAGCCCTGCCTTTTACAAAATCAACCGCCTGCTTGAGCGTTGGAATATCCATATTATCCAGCAGAATATGCGGAGTGCCTGCCGCCAGTGCTTCTTCCACCTGCGCAAGCGTGTCGCATTCCAGATGGATCGGGAGATTCCCCTTATAGTTCCGTTTGGCGCGCTCCACCGCCTGTTTCACGCCGCCGCACAGATGCACATGGTTATCCTTGATCAGGATGCCGTCATCCAGCCGCATCCGGTGATTGGTGCAGCCGCCCGTTGCCACCGCATATTTCTCGATCACCCGCAAGCCCGGCGTGGTTTTGCGCGTGTCGAGCACGGTCGCGCCAGTGCCCTGCACCGCCTCCGCATAGCGGCGGGATTGGGTGGCGATGGCGCACATCCGCTGCAACAGGTTCAGTGCCACTCGTTCCGCTTTCAGAATGATTCTTGCGTTGCCTTCCGCCCGCGCGATGATGCCGCCCGCAGCAAGCACTTCGCCCTCCTTCGCCGCCGCCTGGAGCCGCACACCTTCCAGCATGGCGAAAAGCCGCTCCAGCACCGACAGCCCGCACACCACGATTCCCTCGCGCGTAACGAATGCTACCCTTATCTGTTCCGTTTCCGGAATAACAAGTTCCGAGGTAATATCCCCCTGCCCGATGTCTTCCTCCAGCGCGGCGTGGAGAATGCGCTCGATAGCTTTGGAATCCGGTTGCATTTGCTGTGGCTCCTGATTAGCTTTCCGCTATACTGGAAAAATGACGGCACGGGAACAGTAATCTGTCATCGCCTGAATCGCGTAGCGATTCTAGGGCGATCCATCCATCAGCGCATTCGTGGCCAGATGGATGCCCCTAGAATTTGCTTTGCAAATTCAGGGCATGACGAAGGAAGTAAAGCAATGCGCTGGACAGACGTAACAGAAATCGCCATCGCGCTCGAAGACGCGCGCCCCGATGCGGATAACGTGAACCTCCGCTTCACCGACCTCCACGCCTGGGTGTGCGCCCTGCCCGGCTTCGCGGATGATCCCCACAAATCCAACGAGAAGATTTTAGAAGCGATTCAAATGGCGTGGGTGGAGGAGCGGGATTAATTATTCTTTCTGCATCAAAATCAGCTGTGGTTTGTTACCGCTCTCTTGTGCCTCGTGAGGATCCGAGATGCCGATCAGAATCCAGTCGCGGCTCCACCAACCCCATCTCTTTTTCCGTCTGTTGCCGATCTTGCAAAAAACCTTCGCGGCTTTCTGCTTCGGGAAGCGCGGCAAGCCGTCCCCGATTTTCTACCAAGTCAGCCGCACTCATGTGCTCGTCATATAATAGCCTGTTAAGCCATTCTATATGCGTATCTACATTACGCTGGCCTCGTTCCGAAAGTTCGTCATAAAGTCCCATAATGACCTCTTTGTATTGGGTTATGTTACCCAACCATAGCATAAAAAGGTTAATAAATCGTTAGCTGCTGTGGTATCTTGGAGATTTACACCTCCTCCTTCCTCTCAAAATTATGCTGGGCGTTGACGAAGCGCGTGGTTCCGGTGCGGGCGCGCATGGAGATGGAGTGGGTTTCCGCGCCGCCCGCGTAACGCTTCACGCCGGTCAGCATCCAGCCGGTGGTCACGCCGGTGGCGGCGAACATCACATCACCGTTGGCAAGCTCCTCTAATGTATAGATTTTCTTGAGGTCGGTGATGCCCATGCGCTTGGCGTTATCCTTCTGTGCCGCGTCAATTTCCTTATCCCCCGCACCACTGGTGGTGAACATGAGCTGCCCCTGCATCTGCCCGCCGCAGCAGGCCAGTGCCGCCGCCGCCAGCACGCCCTCCGGCGCGCCGCCGATGCCCATGTAAATATCCACGCCGGTTTCCGGGCGGGTGGCCGCAATAATCCCCGCCACGTCGCCGTCGCCGATAAGCTGGATGCGCGCGCGGGTTTCGCGCACTTTGGCGATCATTTCCGCATGGCGCGGGCGGTTCAGGATCACCACCAGCAGGTCGGAGAGCGCGCATTTCTTGGCTTTCGCCAGTTCCTTCAGGTTTTTCTGTGGCGTGGCGGTGATGTCAATAAGGTCGTCCGGATAGCCGCCGCCGATGGCGATTTTATTCATGTACACGTCCGGCGCGCGCAGGAATCCGCCCTTATGCGTAATCGCCACCACCGCCAGCGCGTTGGGCGCGCCGGTGGCGCAGATGGTCGTGCCTTCCAGCGGATCGAGCGCAATATCCACTTCCGGCCCGTTGCCGGAGCCGACTTTCTCGCCGATATACAGCATGGGGGATTTATCGCGCTCACCCTCGCCGATCACCACCGTGCCCTGAATATCCAGCCCGTTCAGCGCGGTGCGCATGGCATCCACGGCGGCCTGGTCGGCGGCGTTTTCGTCGCCCAACCCCATCCACCGGGAGCAGGCAAGTGCGGCGGCTTCCGTCACACGCACGGTTTCAAGTGCCAGGTTCCTGCCCAGCGAATAAGGGGAGGCGGGTGCTTTACTGTCTTTCATGTTTAAGGCTTTCATATATTCTCCACGCGTATCTTGTGAGGTTGTTCCAGTACATAATCGAGTTTGCTGATATATTCCAGTGCTTTCGTGATGGCGGTTTCTTTCGTGCGGTGGGTGATGAGGGCAATCTGTGCCGTTCCGGTTGCGGAATCAGACCGCTGGAGCACACTTTCCACACCGATTTCCTGACGGCTCAACTGCTTCGTAACTTCCGCCAGCACACCGGGCTTGTCGCCCACCCGCAGCCGCACGTAATATGCGCCGCTATGCTGCTGTATGGTAAGGTAATGCGGCTTGGCAAGCTGCTTCACTGGAACGCCAAACGGGTGCGAAGCCCTGCCCGCCGCAATATCCAGAATATCCGCCACCACGGCAGAGGCCGTCGCCCCCGCGCCCGCGCCCGCGCCGGAGAAAAACACGGAGCCGAGGCTATCGCACTCCACCAGCACAGCATTCTGCGCACCGTGAATCGCGGCCAGTGGCGAGGCAAGGGAAACCAGCACCGGGTGCACACGCTGTTCGATTTTATAGTCTTTATGTTCGCTCCCTGACACTGAAGCAGGTTCGCCCGCTGCCTCACTTTGCGCTTCTGTCGTTTGCGTGATGCCAAGCAATTTGATGGTGTAGCCGAGTTCGCGGGCGTAGCGGAAATCATCAATGGTGATGGCGCGGATGCCTTCGGTGTGCACGGCAGCGATGCGCGGCGGCGCGCCGTAAGCCAGTGCGGCGAGAATGGCGAGTTTGTGGGCGGCATCGTGGCCATCAATATCCAGATCGGGCGGGGTTTCAGCATAACCTTTTGCCTGCGCCTCCGCAAGAACCTCTGGAAACGAACGTCCAGAGCCACTCATTTCGGAAAGGATATAATTGCACGTGCCGTTGAGGATGCCGGAGATGCGGCGGAAGCGGTTGGCCGCCAGCCCTTCGCGCAAGCTCTTCAGTATCGGGATTCCCCCAGCCACCGAGG
>JAHFPR010000021.1:0-7551 GCA_023269645.1 Alphaproteobacteria bacterium
TTCCCCCAGGCATGGGGGCGGGGAATAAATGCCGACCGCGCGGGCACTGCTGAAGGAAGGCACGGCGCGGCTGCGGGAGGCGGGCATCGCCTCGGCTCCGCTGGATGCGCGGCTGCTGCGGCAAGTTGTGCTCGGCGAAAGCCACGAGGGTCTTCTCAGCAAATCCGATCAGCTTCTTAAGAAAACGCAGGCGCAGGCATATGCGGCAGCCATCGCGCGCAGGGCGGCGGGCGAGCCTGTTGCCTGCATCACGGGGCGCAAGGAATTCTGGAGCATGGAGTTCGCTACAGGCCGCCACACGCTCGACCCGCGCCCGGAAACGGAAACGCTGGTGGAGGCGGTGCTCTGTCATCCTGAGGCGCAGCCGAAGGATCTCAAGTCATGGATTGCGGTGGGAGATCCTTCGGCTGCGCTTCAGGATGACATGAGCATCCTCGATCTTGGCACGGGCACAGGTTGTTTGCTGCTGGCACTGCTTTCCGTGTTTCCGCAGGCGCGCGGGACGGGTGCGGATATTTCGCCGGAGGCACTGGAAGTGGCACGGGGGAACGCCGCGCGGCTGGGGTTTGCGGAGCGTGCGGAGTTCATCCTCAGCGATTGGGGGCAAAATATTACCGGAAATTATGACCTCATCGTCAGCAACCCGCCCTATATCCCCACGGCGGAGATTGCGGGGCTCGCAAAAGAAGTGCGGGAATATGATCCGCATCTGGCACTCGACGGCGGTGCGGACGGGCTGGAATGTTATCGTAAAATAATAGCATCCATCATCCATCATCCCTCATCTATTCTCCGGCCAGGCGGCGTACTGATACTGGAGATAGGGCAGGGGCAGGAGGCGGATGCTTCAGCATTGCTGGAAGCGCAGGGCTTTACGGTGAAGGAACAGCGCAAAGACCTCGCGGGGATTGTGCGGTGCGTGGTGGCGGTTCAATTGTCATCCTGAGCGCAGCGAAGGATCTCCCGCCGGGAATCCATAACGTGAGATCCTTCGCTACGCTCAGGATGACAGCGTACTCAGGATGACATTAACTCCACCACCACCGGAACGTGGTCGGAGGGCTGCTCGCCGTCGCGCCGGTCTTTCAGGATGTGGCTGGATTGCAGAAGGGGTTTAAGCGGCGGCGTGATCCAGATATGATCGAGCCTGCGCCCACGGTTGGAGGCGCGCCAGTCCCGGTTGCGGTAGCTCCACCAACTATAGAGCTTCTCCGTGTGCGGCACGAACTCCCGCGAGGTATCTATCCAGCCGAGCGAATCCTTCAGCCGCCCCAGTTTTTCCACCTCCACCGGGGTATGACTTACCACGCCCAGCAATTGTTTATGCGACCACACATCCTGCTCCAGCGGGGCGATGTTAAAATCCCCCAGCATGATGAGCGGTGCGTCGGACTTGCGGTTTTGCCTCAGCCATACCGCTATCGCATCGCAATAGGCGAGCTTGTGCGCGAACTTGTCGTTAATGGCCGGATCGGGGATGTCTCCGCCTGCCGGGATATAGAAATTATGCAGCTCCGTGCCATCCGGAAGCGTGGCTGCGATATGGCGTTTGTGGGAATTCACAAACGCCAATGTATGTATATTATTCAATTGAATACGAGAGATAATTGCCACGCCGTTATAGGATTTCTCGCCGCTGTAATGGATGTGCGTGTAACCGGCCTCCTGCAAGGGGCGGAGGGGGAAATCCTTATCCTCCACCTTGGTTTCCTGAAGGCACAGAATATCGAGGTTTTCCTCGCGCAGCAGGGCGATGACACGCTCTATCCGGAGCCGCACGGAATTGATGTTATACGTGCCGATGCGCATGAAGGGTTTATAGCGCATATTCCGGTGTGCAGCAAGACATTGCCGATATATCTGCAATTAGTTGAGAATCATTTGATAATTAGCTGGTAAATATACATAAATTGTTTTTTTATACTGTGGTATTATTTCCCATCTTCCTTAACGATTATTTAACTTCAGGCATGGTAACCTGTGGGTAAGTAAGGGCGCGCCTGTGAGAGGCCGGTGCGTTTTTTTAACCATCGAGGGGATGGGAATGAGCGAGGGGATTGAGCAACAGATCACACGGCTGTTCGGCGTTTCGCCGCAGCTTGCCGACGCGGCGGCCATGCAGATGCAGGCCATGCCACCCGTGAAACTGGCCAAAACAATGTTCTCGGATATGCGCGTCTATTCGATGCTGCAGAATAACCCCATAAACTTGCGTTCGGCCTTTATCGGCGTGAAAAGCCCCATTGACGTGATGCTGGAAAAACAGGAACGTCTGCTCGCGGATGCCATGCTCGGCGTGGAATATCTCTACCCGCGCCGGACGCGTTTTCCCGGCGGCCATACCGCGCGGAACACCTTTGTGCTGAAAATCAGGCCGTTTATCGCGGAGCACGGCATCACCCATGCCATGAATGCGGAACGGGAACGCGCCTTGCTCGAACATATCGAGCCGCTCTACCGGAATATGCCGGGCGCGGAAGTAAGCTGGGGAAGCGAGTCGTTGCATATCGGCGACAAGGTGCGGGAAGCACCCGCACTCATCGTGATACTGGGGAAAACCCCGGAAGCCAGCCGCGCGCGGGAACTTCTCCTGGCCGCGATGCGGGATAAAAACGTGGCGTAAACTTGCGCCGCTGCCTGCGCATACTCCTTGCCAACCCGCCGCCGCATCGTTACTATTCTCTTTCCAAGCAGTTTCTTGCCGGAGGGGAATCGTGGCAAAACTCAAGCATATCGCAGTATTGAAGGGCGGGTTATCCAGCGAGCGCGAAATCTCGCTTTCCACGGGCGCGGGTGTTTCGCGGGCACTGGTGGAACTGGGCTATAAAGTTTCCGAGGTGGATGTGGGCTATGATGTGGCGGAGCAGCTCGCAAAACTCAAGCCCGATGCGGCCTTCAACGCACTGCATGGAACCTACGGCGAGGATGGCTGCATCCAGGGTGTGCTCGAATTTCTGCGGATTCCCTATACCCATTCCGGTGTGCGCGCTTCCGCAGTGGCGATGCACAAGCCCACGGCTAAGCTCCTGTTCGAGGCGGCGGGAATACGCTGCGCGCCGGGGAAAGTGCTGGATCGCTCGGAAATCGGCAAGGCGGAGCCGCTGCCGCGCCCATTTGTCATCAAGCCGGTGGATGAAGGATCCAGCGTGGGGGTGATTATCATGCGGGAGGGGGATAACCGTGTGCTGGATGTGAACAGCCCGGATTTCCCGAAAGCGCGGAAGTTTCTGGCTGAGCAGTATATCGGCGGGCGGGAGCTGACGGTCGGCGTACTGGACGGCGAGGCACTCGGTGTGATTGAGGTGAAGCCGAATGAGGGATTCTACGACTACAAGAATAAATATACTGCCGGCAGAACAGAGTATCTCGTGCCTCCGCCGGAAGATAAGGCGATATGCGAACGCGCGATGGCGATGACGGTGAAGGCCTACGAACTGCTGGAATGCCGGGGGGTGGCGCGGGCGGATATACGTTGCAACGAAAAGGAGGAACTGTTCATGCTGGAGATCAATACCCATCCGGGCATGACCCCAACCTCGCTGGTTCCCAAGCTCGCAAAGAACAAAGGCATAAGTTTCAACAAACTGGTGGAGAAACTCATCATGCTCGCGTGTCTGGATCAGGAGGTGCGCGCGGGAATATGAGTTGTGGGAGTGAAGATAACCCGGACTCCTGCTCCCCCCTTGAGGGGGAGCGGCTGAAGCCCCTGCCGCAGGCAGCGGCTGAAGCGTGGGGGGGTGACCCCTCCCGCTTTAAGGCTCGCCTTTGCAAGGCAAGCCTCAAAGCAGCCCTCGGCAAGGAACCTCTGAGATTCAGCAGTCGCCAGTATGATAAAAGAACACTGACATTTGCAAAAACGCTGCGTCGCAAAATGACCGACGCAGAAAAGAAACTCTGGAAGCATCTGCATGGAAAACAACTTGAGAATTATAAATTTCGCCGCCAGCAGCCCGTTGGCAGCTATATCGCGGATTTTGTCTGCCAGCAGTATCGGTTGATTGTGGAAATAGATGGCAGCCAGCATTTGGATAACCCCAGGGATGATGTGCGTACACGCTGGCTGCAAGAACAGGGCTGTCGTGTGTTGCGTTTCTGGAATAATGAAGTGCTGAAAAATACGGAAAGCGTAGCGGAAACGATACTGGAAGCACTGCATACAACGCCCGGTATCCCTTCTGCTTCGACTGCCGCTTCTCAGGCGGAGGGCAAATAATCCCATGCCCCCCATGCCCGCGAAAAAAAAGACCGGCAAAGCAGCGGCTAAAGGCCAGAAGCACCCGAAGAAGCAGAAGCGTCGGCTGAGTTACATCGAAAAATCCGAGCGTGTGGCGAAGGAACGCCGCCGCAGGCCGGTGATGCGGAGGATTGTCGCTGGCGTTCGGATACTGGTGATCCTGGTGTGCGCGGGCGGGGTGTTCTGGCTGGAAAAAACCGGGCAGGTGGAGGCGACACAACGGAGGATACTCGTGAGTTTTTACGATACCACCTCCAAAGTGGGGCTGAATCTGGAGAATGTGTATATCGAGGGCGCGGAGCATCTGGACGAGCAGAAAGTCCTCGATGTGGTGATGCCGCCGGAGCGGAAAACCGGTGCTGGAAGCGGAGCAAGTGAGGTGTATCCGATTTTCGCGGTTTCCATTCCGGAGCTGAAAACGCGGCTGGAGGAACTGGGCTGGGTGGAAAAAGCGGATATTTCCCGTGAACTGCCGAACGCGCTGCACATCAAAATCAGGGAGCGCAAGCCGGTGGCTATCTGGCAGCAGGGGCAGGTGCTGACGCTGGTGGATAAAAGCGGCGTGCTCATCTCGCGGGAGGATGTGAGCCTGTTCCCAAAACTGCCGATTCTTGTGGGGGAGGATGCGCCCGCGCACCTTCAGCCCATTTATGCGCTGCTGGAAAAGAATCCGGAAATCAAGGCGAGGGTGGAGGCGATGATCCGTGTCGGCGAGCGGCGGTGGAACCTGCGGCTGCAGAATGGTGTTGAAATCCGGCTGCCGGAACAGGATATTGAAAAGGCGTGGGCGGCACTTCTTGCGCTTCAACAGGAGAAGCGTGTGCTGGATCGCGAAGTGAAGTGGATTGATTTACGGGATAAAGACCGTGTATATGTTCAGCCTAGTTCGGTCGGTAGTCAGTAGTCGGTAGTCTGTAGCAAAGTTACGATTATCGGCAATCCGCCACCGACCACCGACCACCGACCACCGACTACTGACCAACGAGTTTCTAATGGCGAAAAACGGACTCATCACGGCACTGGATATAGGCAGTTCTAAGATTGTCTGCATGATCGCATATGCGGATGCTGCGGGGAAGATCAAGGTGGCGGGCATCGGGCATCAGATTTCCCAGGGCATCCGCTCCGGAATGATCATTGACATCAAAAAGGCGGAAAGCTCGATTCTGGGCGCGGTCAACGCCGCCGAGAAAATGGCGGGCGAAACCATTGATAAAGCCATCATCAATATTTCCCCGAACAGCCTCGGTTCGCGCATCGTGAGCATCGAAACCAAGATTTCCGGGCATGAAGTGACGGAGATGGACATCACCCACATCATCCAGCAGGGCTGCGAGCAATGCGCGGCGGAAGAAACCAAAATCATCCACTGCATCCCGATTTATTACACCATTGACGATTCCCCCGGCATCAAAGACCCCAAGGGGATGTTCGGCGAGAAACTGAGCACGGAACTGCACGTGATCACCGCTTCGGCCACCTCGGTGCGGAACCTCACCAACTGCCTCGCGCGCTGCCATCTGGATGTGGAGGATTACGTGGTTTCCTCCTATATGTCTGGCCTCGCCTGCCTGACGGAAGACGAAAAAAACCTGGGGGTCATTCTGCTGGATATTGGCGCGGGGAGCACCTCCATCGCCATGTTTGCGGAGGGGGTGCTGGTGTATGCGGACAGCATCGCGCTCGGCGGCGACCACATCACGCGGGACATCGCGCGGGGGCTGGGAACCAGCATCACGGGGGCGGAGCGCATCAAAACGCTCTACGGCGCGGTGGTGGCGACGCAGGCGGACGAACACGAATCCATCGAAATTCCGCAGGACGATCTGCAGCACGATATGCAGCCGGAGGTAAACTTTGAAAACCGCTATACGCACGGAGAAAGCTATATCTCCAGGGCACTGCTGACTTCCATCATCAAGCCGAGGGTGGAGGAAATTCTGGAAATGGTGCGCCGGAACCTGGAGATCAAGGGTTTCTACCAGGTTTCCGGGCCGCGTGTGGTGCTCACCGGGGGAAGCGCGCAATTGCAAGGCATCCGCGAGCTGACCAGCCACATCTTCAATAAACACGTGCGCGTGGGCAGGCCGGAATATATCGAAGGCATGGCGGATTCCGTGCAGAATCCGGCATTTTCAACCTGCATCGGGATGCTGAAATACGCCATCGCCACGCGGGAAACCGGTACGGGCGCGGAAAGGCAATCGGAAGGCGATGCAGACAAGGGATCGGTCAACCGCATGGTGGAGTGGTTCAAGAAGAATTTTTGAGGGATATTGTCATGCCTTTGGCTGCGCCGAAGGATATCCCGCTACAGACGGTTGCCTGAGATCCTTCACTTCGCTCAGGATGACACTAAAATCCCGCTGTACTCTTTAATTTGAATGCGCTAAATTACGGGATAGATTCCGTCATTCCTGGAGGGGACAAACACATATGACTATCAATTTGCGGCTGCCTGAGAAGCAGAGTTTCAAGCCCGTTATCACGGTTTTCGGCGTGGGCGGCGCGGGCGGAAATGCCGTAGGCAACATGATCGAATCCAACCTTGAAGGCGTTACCTTCGTGGTTGCGAATACGGACGCGCAGGCACTCGAAGTTTCCATCTGCAAAAACCAGATTCAGCTTGGCCAGGCCATTACGGCGGGGCTTGGCGCGGGTTCCTATCCGGAGGTGGGCAAAGCCTCCGCCGAGGAAGCCGTGGATGAAATCCTCGATTATCTTCAGGGCTGTAACATGGTGTTTATCACTGCTGGATTAGGCGGTGGCACGGGCACGGGCGCGGCTCCGGTGGTGGCGCGGCTGGCGCGCGAACAGGGAATTCTTACGGTGGCAGTGGTCACCAAGCCGTTCCATTTTGAGGGCGCGCACCGTATGCGTGTGGCGGAACTTGGCTTGCAGGAACTCCAGAAATACGTGGATACGCTGATTGTGATTCCCAATCAGAACCTGTTTCGCGTCGCGGATAAAAACACCACCTTTATGGATGCGTTCAAGCTGGCGGATAACGTGCTGCATTCCGGTGTGCGCGGGGTGACGGATCTGATGACCATGCCCGGCCTCATCAATCTGGATTTCTCGGACGTGCGTTCGGTGATGAGCGAGATGGGCAAGGCCATGATGGGAACCGGCGAGGCGGAAGGCGAAAACCGTGCGGTTTCGGCGGCGGAAGCGGCTATTGCCAATCCGCTGCTGGATAATGTTTCGATGAAGGGCGCGCGCGGTGTGCTCATCAACATCACCGGCGGGCTGGATATGACCCTGTTCGAGGTGGACGAAGCCGCGAACCGCATCCGCGAGGAAGTTGATCCGGACGC
>JAHFPR010000021.1:7561-10222 GCA_023269645.1 Alphaproteobacteria bacterium
GGTTCCAGCCTGAACCCGGATGCTACCGGAAAGATCAGGGTTTCTGTGGTCGCTACGGGGATAGACCATATGGAGGAGAAATCCGGAATGCTGGGGGGAAAATCGGTGAAAACCGGTGCGAAGGGAGCGGAAGGCCCCGCGAATGTGAACCGCGCCAAGCCGTTCTTCCCCAAGAATGCCGTGATTGATGAGGCGGAGGAGGAACTCTCGCAGATGGAAGTGGAGGTGGATGTGTTCATCGCGCCGGAACCGCAGGAACCAAAATCTTCCGCAGTGGATACGCGCGGCGGGCATCATCCGCGCGGTGAGCAGCATGGCGAACGGAGGCAGGAGGCACTGCATATGTCGGCTGCTGTGCTGGATTCTGTTTCCAGGCCCCAGTCGGGCGGGCTGTTCGGAATGTTCCGCAAGCAGGCGGAAGAAAACGCGCAGAGCTATGAAACGGAAAGCCGCCATGAACCCGCTTCCCGCACCCAGGAAAGCAGCAAGGATGTGCTCTCGCTGGATCACGAACTGGAGATTCCAGCATTCCTGCGGCGCGGGAACGGCAAGCCTGTGAAATGACGGAAAATTTAGCGACGAAGCCGCTTAGGTTTCAGTCATCCCGGCGCAGGCCGGGATCCAGGGAAAAATGATAATGGATGATCAGATAAGTCCATTCCGATCATCCATCATCTACCTCAGTAACAATTTGTAACAAAGAATCTTTTGCCCGGAAACCGCCCTTCCGGTAGTATCCCGACAGTGATACAATGAACGGGTAAGGGCAAAAAATGCAAACATTACTCCAGCATACCATTGCGCAGGATGTAAGCTGTGTCGGCGTGGGGCTGCACAGCGGCGCGAAAGTGCGCATGACCCTCCGCCCGGCGCGCGAAAATTCCGGCATCCGCTTTATCCGGAAAGATGTGCGTGGTTTTGACCCTGAAATTCAGGCGGATTTTCGCAATGTCACCAGCACCACACTTGGCACGACCCTCGCCAATAACGAAGGTACGCTTGTCAGCACGGTGGAGCACCTGATGGCGGCGTTCTGGGGCTGCAATATTGATAACGCCGTGGTGGAGCTGGACGGGCCGGAAGTGCCTATCATGGATGGCAGTGCGGAACCGTTCGTGTTTCTCATTGAATGTGCCGGAATTGCGGAGCAGAAAGCACCCCGCCGCGTGGTGGAGGTGCTGAAATCCGTGGAGATTATCGAGAACGACAAGCACGTTTCCGTTGTGCCTGCCGATGCATTTTCTGTGGCACTGGAAATAGATTTTGCGAACAAGGCGATTGCCAACCAGCACGCGGTGTTCCGCTCCTCGGATATTTCCTTCAAATCCGACCTCTGCCGCGCCCGCACCTTCGGCTTTGAGCATGAGGTGGAGAAAATGCGCGAGATGGGGCTGGCGCGCGGCGGCTCGCTGGATAATGCCATTGTGGTAAGCGGTGATAAAGTGTTGAATAAAGACGGTTTGCGCTACCGCGATGAGTTCGTGCGCCACAAAATCCTTGATTGCATCGGGGATTTTTACCTCGCGGGCGGGCTGATTCTTGGGAAATTCAGCGGTTACCGCTCCGGGCACACGCTCAATAACCGGTTGCTGCACGCTTTCTTCGCCGATAAAAGCGCATGGCGTCTGGCCAGTTGATTCCCGCTTGCTTCCCGCGCCGTATTTGCGATAATGCTCCCTTAAGATTCCAGGGAGTAAGAATCATGATGCCTGTACTTCGCTTTCCCCGCTATTCTCTGTTGTTCACGCTGTTCGCGCTGCTGATGCTTCCGGCGTGCGAGAGTATGAAAAACCATGCGCCTTCATGGATGAGCGGCGACGAAAAAAAGGAAGAGGAGAAAAAAGACCTCTCCGCCGAGGAGCTTTTCACCGGTGCGAAGAACAAGCTGCTGGATCGCCGCTATCAGGCAGCCACCAAGGATTTTGAGGAGATTGAGCGGCTGTATCCCTTCTCGCCGCTTGCGACACGCGGGAAAATCATGACCGCCTACGCCGATTACCGGGACGAAAAATACGAAAATGCGATTGATGTGATTGATGATTTCACGCGGCTGCATCCGGGAAATCAGGACATCGCCTATATGTATTACCTCAAGGCGATCTGCTACTATGACCGCATCGCCGATGTGAAGCGCGATCAGGCGGTGACGGAAGATGCGCTGGATACACTGGAGGAAGTGGTGCGTCGCTTCCCCGATACGGAATATGCAAGGGATGCGAAGCTCAAGATTGATCTCGTGAACGACCATCTCGCCGGCAAGCAGATGGAAATCGGGCGGTTTTACCTGAAGCAGAAGAAATACATCGCGGCCATCAACCGTTTCCGCCAGGTGATTGATAAATACCAGACCACCACCCACACGCCGGAGGCACTCTACCGCATGGTGGAATCCTATATTTCGCTGGGGCTGAAGGACGAAGCGCAGAAAAACGCGGCGGTGCTGGGGCATAATTTCCCCGCCAGCAAATGGTATGATTATGCCTATCGGCTGGTGGAGCATGGCAAGGATGCGCCGCAGCCTGAGGAAGAAAAATCCTGGATAAACCGATGGACGGGCGGTGCTGAGGAAAAAACCAGCCAGCCGCTTCCGCATGATGATAATGCGAAGTCGTGGCTGCCTAAACTCTAGTTATTCGTGATTCGTTATTCGTTATTGGGACA
>JAHFPR010000021.1:10232-16014 GCA_023269645.1 Alphaproteobacteria bacterium
GGGACAATACACGATTAACGATTAACGATTAACGATTAACGAGTAAAAACGATGCTCCTGCATCTTTCTATCCGTAATGTGGTGCTGATCGAAACGCTGGATGTGGATTTCGGCGCGGGGCTTTGTGTGCTCACCGGAGAGACTGGTGCGGGGAAATCCATCCTGCTTGATGCGCTGGGGCTGGCATTGGGGCGGCGCGCGGAATCACGGCTTATCCGACAGGGGGAAGCGCAGGCGAGTGTGACGGCGGAGTTTGATATTGTGAAGAATAAGAAAGCTAAAGAGCAACTGAAAGAACTAGCCATAAATCACGAAAATATAATAACAATCATAAGGCATATCACTGTAGATGGAAGGAGCCGCGCGTTCCTGAACGATGTTCCGGTGGGGCAGGGCGCGCTCCAGCAGGTGGCAGAAACGCTGGTGGAAATCCACGGCCAGCATGAGCAGCGCGGGCTGCTTTCCACCACGCTGCATCGGCGGCTGCTTGATCTTTACGGCGGGCTTGGGGAAATATCGGAGGAAGTTGCGGAATCTTTCCGGGCATGGAAGGCGGCGGAACGTCAGCTTGAACTATTGCTGGAGCAGATCGAAAAGGCCAGAGCGGAGGAAGATTACCTCCGCCACGTGCACGATGAACTGGTCGCGCTGAAACCGGAACAGGGCGAGGAAACCGCGCTGGCGGAGCGGCGTTCCCTGTTGCAGAACCACGCGAAGCTGCTGAATGCCCTGGAATCTGCCCGTGCCGCGCTCACGGAAAAAGCCGATGTGCTTCAGGCCATCCATGCGGCGGAGCGGGTGCTGGATCGCAGCGCGCCGGATCATCCGCGCATGGAGCCAGTGAAGCAGGCACTGGACAGGGCGGGGAGTGAATTGCGGGAGGCACTCTCGGCGATGGAATCCCTGGCGGAGGAAGCCGGGGCGGGCGGCGATGCGCTGGATGCCATCGAGCAACGGCTGTTTGCCCTGCGCGCAGCCGCGCGGAAATACCAGAAGCCGGTGGACGAACTTGCCGCCTACTGTGATGAAATCGCCGGGAAGTTCCGGAAAATCGCGCATCAGGGCGAGGAAATTACGGTGCTGGAAAAAGCTGCCGCACAGCTTCGGCAGGAATATGCAGTGTACGCCAAACGCCTTACGGAGGGCCGATGCGCGGCGGCGGCGAAAATGGAGAAAGCGATTGAGGCGGAACTGAAGCCCCTCAAAATGGCAAGCTGCCGATTCCGGGTTTCGCTGGAGCTTCTGGAGGAAGCGGCCTGGGGCGCGGAGGGCATGGAGCGTGTGGAGTTCGAGGTCAGCACCAACCAGGGAATGCCCTTCGGCGCGCTGGGGAAGATCGCTTCAGGGGGCGAGCTTTCCCGTCTGATGCTGGCACTGAAAGTGGTGCTGGCCGGGATACACACTACGCCCACGCTGATTTTCGACGAGATTGATACGGGCGTCGGCGGCGCGGTGGCGGATGCGGTGGGCAAGCGCCTTGCGCGGCTGGGCGAGAAGGTGCAGGTGCTGTGCGTGACGCATCTTCCGCAGGTGGCTTCTTACGGCGCACAGCATCTGAAGGTGGAGAAGTTGGAGAAGCGCGGCGTAACTTCCACGCGGGTGCGGAACCTCGCGCGGGAGGAACGGCAGGAGGAAATCGCCCGGATGCTCGCCGGGGATGCCATCACCGAAGAAGCGCGCGCGGCGGCGGGCAAGCTGATGGAATCGCGGTAGATAACATGACCGATTTATTTTCCAGAATATCGCCGGATAAACTTCTCCCGGAGCGATTGAACGCGGCGGAGGCGGCGCAGGAACTCGTGCGGCTGGCGCAGGAAATGGCGCATCACGACAGGCGTTATTATCAGGAGGACGCACCGGAAATCAGCGATGCGGAATATGACGCACTTCGGCATCGCAATGAGGCTATCGAGCGGCTGTTCCCGCATCTGGTGCGCGAGGACAGCCCATCGAAAAAAGTTGGTGCTGCGCCTGCAGAAAAATTCGCGGAGGTGGTGCATAGCGTACCCATGCTCTCGCTCAACAATGCGTTCACTGAGGCGGAGGTAGAGGATTTTTTCGTGCGTGTGCGGCGGTTTCTCGGTCTGGCGGAAGATGCGGAAATCGAGGTGCTGTGCGAGCCGAAAATTGACGGGCTTTCCTTTTCCGCGCGCTATGCGCGGGGGAAATTCGTACAGGGTTCCACGCGCGGCGACGGGGTGACAGGGGAGGATATTACGGAGAATCTTCGGCATATTATTCCGGCGCGCTGTCATCCTGAGCGCAGCGAAGGATCTCCTGCGGTGGGAGATCTTTCGGCTATGCCTCAGGATGACAGACTGGAAGTGCGCGGCGAAGTGTATATGTCGCGCGGGGATTTTGACGCACTCAACCGCAGGCAGGAAGCGGAGGGGAAAAAGATTTTTGCCAATCCCCGCAATGCGGCGGCGGGTTCCTTGCGGCAGCTTGATAGCACCATCACCGCTGCACGCCAGCTCCATTATTTCGTTTATGGCTGGGGGCAGGTGAGCGCGCCGCTGGCTGATACGCAATCCGGGGCGATGGAGCGGCTGAAAACAGCAGAGTTCAGGGTGAACGAAGAAGCCAGGCTCGCGCGGAATGTGCAGGAAGTTATGGCCTTCTATACCAATCTTTATGAACACCGTGCGGAGCTTCCCTACGACATTGACGGCGTAGTTTATAAGGTGAACCGGCTGGATTACCAGCAGCGGCTGGGGAATGTGGGGCGCGCGCCGCGCTGGGCGATTGCGCATAAATTTCCGGCGGAGCAGGGGCAAACCATCGTTGAGGCGATAGCTGTTCAGGTGGGGCGGACAGGCGCGCTGACCCCCGTGGCGCATCTGAAACCCATTACGGTCGGCGGGGTGGTGGTGGCGCGCGCGACGCTGCATAATAAGGACGAAATCGCGCGGCTGGATGTGCGCGTGGGCGATACCGTCACCATCCAGCGCGCGGGGGATGTGATTCCGCAAGTGGTGTCGGTGGATGTGGAGAAACGCCCGGCGGATTCGCAGCCCTTCGTGTTTCCGGAAACCTGTCCGGCCTGCGGGAGCGCGGCGTTCCGCGAGGATGACGACGTGGTGATCCGCTGCTCCGGTGGCCTGATCTGCCCGGCGCAGGCGAGGGAGCACCTCCGGCATTTCGTTTCGCGCAATGCGTTCGATATTGAGGGGCTGGGGGAAAAGCAGGTGGAATTATTCTGGGAAAAGGGGCTTATCAAAAACCCCGCCGATATTTTTACGCTGGAAAAACGCCAGGAAACCAGTGCCGATCCCATCTGCGCCTGGAAAGGCTTTGGCGATAAATCCGTGGAGAACCTGTTTGCGGGGATCAACCGGCGGCGCGTGATTGCGCTTGAGCGGTTTATCTTTGCGCTCGGCATCCGCCATATCGGGGAGGGCACGGCGCGGCTTCTGGCGCAGCATTATGGATCGTTCGGGGCGTGGCGCGTGGCGATGATGGCTATGTGTCATCCTGAGCGTAGCGAAGGATCTCACGCGGAGGGAGATCCTTCGCCTGCGGCTCAGGATGACAATGCCGCATACACCGCGCTGCTCGCCATCAACGGCATCGGCGAAATTGCGGCGGATGCGCTGCGCGGGTTTTTCGTGGAGAAGCATAATCTTGCGCTGCTGGACGCGCTTGCGGAGGAAATCCGGATTCAGGATACCGAACGCCCCCGCCAGGATTCCGCGCTTTCCGGCAAGACGCTGGTGTTCACCGGAACGCTCACGCGGATGACGCGGCAGGAGGCCAAGGCGCGGGCGGAGCGGCTCGGCGCGAAAGTCACAGGCTCCGTAACCGGCAACACGGATTATGTTATCCTGGGGGAAGACGCTGGTTCCAAGCGCAAAAAAGCGGAGGAACTCGGCGTGAAGATTCTGACGGAAGACGAATGGCTGGAGCTTGCAAGTAGCTAACAGTCCCAGAAAAATTAATTTGCTAGTTCGCCCGGCAAAAGATAGTTTCTGGTATCACACACGATTATAAGTGGCAGGCGGGGCTTCGGTATGTTCAGGAATTTGTCGCTCCGGCATAAGCTGATGGTGATTATCATGAGCATCGTGACGCTTACGGCGTTGCTTATCAGCGTGATGCAGTTCTTTTCCGGGCTTAATCAGAAGAAACAGGCACTTGCTACGGATGTCATGGTAACCGCCCAGATTATCGGGATGCAGAGCGCGGCGGCACTTACCTATCTGGACAAGGAAGCGGCGAAAGAGAATCTGACGGTGGCGATGGTGAATGATTCCGTGGTGCTGGCCTGCCTGTATGACAAGGATGGCACGGTGTTCACCACCCATGCGCGGGAAGGAACGGGAACACGCGATGCTGTGCTCACGTGTCCCAGGAATCCGGAAGCAACAGAAACGCTGAACCGAAAACGCATTGAAGTATTTTATCCCGTGGTGCAGAACGGGGTAAAACTTGGCGTGGTTTATATCAGTGCAAGCACTGGCAAAATTACCAGCTATGTAACGCAATATTTGCTGTGGACAACGCTGGTCACCCTCGGCGCATTGCTGATCGCCTATATCCTTTCAGCGCGGCTGCAGAAAATAATTTCATACCCGGTCGGCAGCCTTATCCATGTGGCCAGCGAGGTTTCGGGAACACAGAATTACAGTTTGCGCGCTCGGAAATATTATGATGACGAGCTGGGCATATTGGTGAATTCGTTTAACGAAATGCTGGATCAGATACAAAAGCGTGATCAGGCATTGCAGGACGCGCGCCAGGAAGCAGAACGCGCCAATCAGGCCAAGAGCGAGTTCCTCGCCAATATGTCGCATGAATTGCGCACACCGATGCACGGGATTCTTGCCTCGGTGGAACTGACGCTGGACTATCTGGCCATGAGTGAAAAAATACCTATGGACAAGGTGCTGAAGCGCCTGGATACCATTGAAAAAAGCGGCAAAAGGCTGCTGCGCCTGCTTAACGATCTGCTGGATCTCTCCAAGCTGGAAGCCGGCATGATGGAACTGAAAATGGAGGAGGTGGATATTGTCAATCTTGTCAACCATGTGAAAGCTACGGTATCCTCATTACTTGAGGGGAAAAAGCTGCAACTTGTCGTGGACGCTCCCGCGCAGGAAGTAATGGTGACGGGGGATGGCGATAAGATAGAGCAGGTGCTTTTGAATCTGGTCGGGAATGCTATCAAGTTTACGCCGGAAGCGAGTGCCATCAGCATCCGACTGGTGGGCGATACGCTGAAAGATACGGAAGGAAGGGATGTGGAGGCGGTCAGAATCGCGATTGCAGACGAAGGTGTCGGCATACCGGAGGGCGAACTGGATGCAGTATTCGACAAATTCACACAAAGTAGCAAGACGAAAACCGGCGCAGGGGGAACAGGCCTCGGCCTTTCCATCTGCCGGGAAATAATAGAGGCACATCAGGGGAAAATATGGGCGGAGAATCTTCCGGAAAAAGGTGCGGTTTTTCAGTGTGTTATCCCTTGCAGGAGAGAAGCCCAAAAGCTGTAAAAAAAAACCGTGCGGAATCTCGACATAGCCTTGGAAAAAGTGTATAATAGAATTCTGTACAGTTAAATTTTATGGGAGGTGAACATTGGTTTCTCCTGTGCTTTAATTCTCGCATATCTTGTGCTTGCCTTGCCGGCATCAGTTGTCTATTAAACGAAGGGTCAACATATCAGAATATCAGAATAACAGGAAACAGAGTTGATCAGATGGAAGAGTTCACAATGCCGAAAGCAATAACAATACTCGCAGTGGATGACGAGGAAACCAACCGCGAACTGCTTGCGGAATAT
>JAHFPR010000022.1 GCA_023269645.1 Alphaproteobacteria bacterium
AAAAACGGCTTCATACAGAAAGCTGCGCGCTACATCGCTCCGGCGGTGGTGGCACTGGCGAGCCTGCTCCCGGCAAGGGCGGCACAGGCGGAAACGCCACATACGGATGCCACGCATACGGTTGCTGACATCCCTATAGACAATGCCGCGATGACAAGGCTGGATCAGATTGTTACCAGTGCGCACGTTCGTGCAGGGGCGGATACCCCGGAGGCAGTGGCACTGGATGCCGCGAAGCGATACGAAACTGATCACCTCGCCATCCGGGATAAAGCGCATACGGATGCCGCCATGACCCATGCCGGGGTGGTGGCGCATCAGGCAATAGAAGATATGCACAAGGTGTCTATGCCGCATCTGGACGAGGTACATAAGGCGGCACTTTTTGTCGCAATGGCCTATAATGATCCGGCGGTGTCGCACGCTGCTCCGAATGCTGCCCAAGCCCATGCACAAGAAGCACACGCTCCTGCGCAGGGTGTCGCCGAGCCGATCGTCGCCCTGGTGGATTATCTGGTCGTGCAGGCGCATGATAACGGAGCGCACGGAGCGAAAAACGTGGCTGCCCAGGTCGCGCTGGGATACGAACAGCACCGTGGTTCAAAGGCTGTAACTGAAGAAAATATCGTGTCACTCGCGTTCCAGGACGTGGAGAGGGCAAAACATTCAGCGGATGAAGCCATGCAGGAACTTCCTGAAGCGAGGAAACTGCCGTCGGTGAAGGGCGCGCATATGGATGACGAACATATCGTGGCGGCACTGGTCGCCACGCATTACGCGCCGAATATGGAACAGCAACTGGCGCAGCTTGTCCAGTCGCACGAGGGGCAGCACGCGGCGGCGGGGCTGGAACACGCGGGCGATCATTCCGAGCCGGGGCAACATCCGGCGAAAGCGGATCATGGTCATTCCAGGCCGGGCAGCGGGCATAAACGCTAGCGTATTGCAAAGCACAAGATAACTGTGGTAGGTTCCCTCAAGGTATAAACCATTGAGGGGAACGGAGTATGTCCACAGCGCGCATCATCATTGACGGGGACGAGAAAAACGCGTTCGAGCTTCCCATCCTCACCCCCACCGAAGGCCCGCGCGCCATTGATGTCCGCCAGCTTTACGGAAAATACAAGCTGTTCACGCATGATCCGGGGTTTCTTTCCACATCTTCCTGCGAATCGAAAATCACCTTCATTGACGGCGACAAGGGCATCCTGCGCCATCGCGGCTACGATATTCAGGATCTGGCGGAAAACTGCACGTATCTGGAAGTCTGCTACCTGCTGCTTTACGGCGAACTTCCGGACGAAAAGCAGCTTGCGGATTTCACCCACACCATCACCTATCACACGATGGTGCACGAGCAGTTGCAGTTCCTCTATCGCGGCTTCCCGCGCCGTTCGCACCCGATGGCGATTCTGGTGGGCGCGGTGGCCTCGCTTTCTGCGTTCTATCACGACAGCCTCGATATTTCCGACCCCAAGCAGCGCGATATTTCCGCACACCGGCTGATCGCCAAGATGCCGACGCTGACCGCAATGGCCTATAAATATTCCGTCGGTCAGCCGTTTATCTATCCGAACAACGAACTCGATTTCTCGGAGAATTTCCTACATATGTTGTTCGCTACCCCGTGCGAACCCTGCAAAATCAAGCCTGCCCTCGCGCGTGCGATGAATAAAATCCTCATCCTCCATGCGGATCACGAGCAGAACGCCTCCACCTCCACGGTGCGGCTGGCGAGTTCCAGCCAGGCCAATCCGTTCGCCTGCATCGGCGCGGGGATTTCCTCGCTGTGGGGGCCGGCGCACGGCGGTGCGAACGAGGAAGTCATCAAGATGCTGGAGGAAATCGGCGATGTCAGCCGTATTCCGGAGTTCATCCAGGGCGTGAAGGACAAGAAATATCGCCTGATGGGCTTCGGCCACCGCGTTTACAAGAATTACGACCCGCGCGCGGCGGTGCTGAAAGGCTCCTGCGACGAGGTGCTGGAGGAAATCGGCGTGAAAAACAGCAAGAAGCTGGCGATTGCGAAGGAACTGGAACGCATCGCGCTTTCGGACGATTATTTCGTTTCGCGCAAGCTGTTCCCGAACGTGGATTTCTATTCTGGCATCATTTACGAGGCGATGGGCATTCCCACCGAACTGTTCACCTGCCTGTTCGCAATGGCGCGCACGGTGGGCTGGGTGGCGCAGTGGGAGGAAATGTTCTCCGATCCCGATCAGAAAATTGGCCGCCCGCGCCAGCTTTATACCGGCTATCCCGCGCGCAAATTTGCGCCGGTGGCGAAGCGGTAGGCAGGGAATTACAATTACTGGCTGTCAAAGGTCATGGGATAAGCGCACATTTTTAGATACGGCTTTTTCCTGGCGGGTTCGGATGACCTGCTAATGTGAACCGGATACCGCTGGCTGTGGGGGGATCGGATTCATTCCTTTCCGCTTTGGCCGCCACCTTGAGGGTCGCGGCTTTATCTTTGGGCAGCGTCTGGAGCGCGTGATACGCATCTTCCAGTGCTGGGATGGGAACACCATATTTGCGCGTTTCCGCCAGCGCGCTCACCAGTTCCAGTTCCGTCATCTCCACTTTTGTGTCGGGCGCGCCTTCATGCGATTCCGTGAAAGTCGCGGAGTGTTTGCCTGTTACAGTACCACGGACGGAAACCGGCTCCAGTTTATGGGGATAGGCCTGCTCCTGCATTTGTTCCAGGATGTCATGCAACTGCTCCATCACGCGCGCATCAGCCTGCCGGAAGGCGACTTCGTGCGTTGCGGAAAGCAGCTCGCTGTAGGTCATATCGGTATGCAGTGCGGGCTTTCCGGGTTCCGAGAAACTCGCGGTCAGTGTGGCTTCCCCCGCTTCGCCGTGTTTTATGTTGATATGGTCGAACTCCAGCCTTCCCGCAGTGAAACGTGTGGCGAAAGCATCAATCTGTGTGCGGTTAAAACCCATAAATACCTATTAAAAAATCATTTTCTTTGCTACAGGGCGCAGTATAGCACAGAGTGCTTAATAAATCGTTAACCGAAAAAACGAGACCTTTGCATACCTCGTCATTCCAGCGAAAGCTGGAATCCAGCGCGGAGCGTCCGCGACGCTGCAAGAGCC
This sequence comes from Alphaproteobacteria bacterium, assembly GCA_023269645.1. Taxonomy (GTDB): domain Bacteria; phylum Pseudomonadota; class Alphaproteobacteria; order Rickettsiales; family UBA8987; genus JAHFPR01. The sequence continues at coordinate 3,106 of JAHFPR010000022.1, forward strand.
TTTCCGCCGCAGACGCGGCTTTGGCTGGATACCAGCTTTCGCTGGTATGACAAAAAAATAGGGGGTTATGCAAAGGTTTCTAAAGAACGATTAGACTTTCCATGCCGGTGCGCCTATAAGAGAAAGGATTGCTTTCCCAAAGCAGAAACAGAAAACCATGCCCGCTTCCAGCAAACATACCTCCGCCATTGAGCAGCAATGCATCGCCAAAGGCATGAAGATGACGGAGCAGCGGCGCGTCATCGCGCGTGTGCTCTCCGGCGCGGAGGATCATCCGGATGTGGAGGAAGTCTACCGCCGCGCCTCCGCCGTGGATCCGCGCATCAGCATTGCCACCGTGTATCGCACCATGCGCCTGTTCGAGGAAGCGGACATCGTAGAAAAGCACGATTTCGGCGATGGCCGCGCGCGCTACGAACAGGTGACGGAAGATCATCACGATCACCTTATCAACGTAAAAACGGGCGAGGTGGTGGAATTCATGAACAAGGAAATCGAGCGACTGCAGGAAAAAGTGGCGCGGGAACTGGGCTATAAGCTGGTGGATCACCGGCTGGAGCTTTACGTGGTTCCGCTGAAGGAATAGAGCATTTTTATAATGTACATACTGTTTTAGTCGTCATGCCCTGAATTTGCGAAGCAAATTCTAGGGGCATCCATTTCGCCACGAGTACGTTGATAGATGGATCGCCCTAGAAGTTGCTCTGCAAATTCAGGCGATGACGGCATATAAATTATGAAATTGCTCCAGGGAAAGGCAGGCGGTGGAGGGAGGGGGTTTTCCTTGAACTTCTTGCATGAATGCAAAAAGAAAGAAAAACCCCCTTGATCCCTATAGTGCTATGTCAGTGTGGGCAGGGAACGCGCTTACCATCGTAGTTGACCAAAATCTCCCTTACCGAAAAGCCTGATTTTCGTTCATCTGGACGGACAACGTGTTGCGAGAACTCGTTGTGATGAAACAAAAACCTTCCAACCAGATGTGCCTGCGTGGGGTGGGTTTCCGGGTTGGAAACTGCACGATCACGACACACACGACAACCCCAATGTACAGCGTCTTCAAGTAGCTCGTCGTTGAATATAAGAGCTGCACGTCGGACACCGATTTTAGGGTCTTCCAACTTTCCGATTGTCACTTCCAACTCGCCCTTGGGTTTTTGTTTCATGGCGGCAAGAAGTGATATGACGCGATTCTCTGTCGTATCTGGATCAGTGTGCACAGTAGTAGTGTTCGCAGTTGTCATAATGAACAACATTCCTTTCAATGGGTTCTGTAAAGAAAACCGAATAACTATCAAAAAGTGACAGTAAGAAAATGACCCACAGTATAGCATGGTGGGCGCGGGGAATCAAGCATTAATTTCTATGATTCTAGTTTAATAAATATAAAAACCCCGGTTATCATCCTGCTTTCGTGGTGTTTTATTCCATAGATGTGGATAAATGTATTCCCCGGAATGCCGCTCGGTATAAATCTTGAGATTGCGGCGCGGGGCTGGTATAGTTTCGCTTGCCTTCCCCTTGGAGAGAACCCCGCGTTGCGCCCGAAGAAAATCTACATCAAAACCTACGGCTGCCAGATGAATTTCTATGATTCAGGCCGTATGCACGACCTCATGAAGCCGCAGGGCTTCGAGGTGGCCGACACGGTGGCCGACGCCGATCTCGTCATCCTCAACACCTGCCATATCCGCGAAAAAGCGGTGGATAAAGTCTATTCGGAGCTGGGGCGCATCCGGCAGGAAAAAGAGAAAATGGCCGCCAGCGGCAGGCGGATGGTGATCGCCGTCGCGGGTTGCGTGGCGCAGGCGGAGGGCGAGGAAATCCGCCGCCGCGCGCCCTACGTGGATATTGTGGTGGGGCCGCAATCCTTCCAGCGGCTTCCGGAACTGGTGGCGAATGCAAATGAAAGCGCGGGAGCGGGTGCAAGTCTGGATTTCGCCACGGTGGAAAAATTCGATAGATTGCCGGAGGAATCTGCGCCACAGGGGGCTTCCGCGTTCCTCACGGTGCAGGAGGGCTGCGACAAATTCTGCACCTATTGCGTGGTTCCCTATACGCGCGGCGTAGAATTCTCCCGCCCCGTGGCAGAGGTATACCGCGAGGCACTGAAGCTCGTGGGGCAGGGCGCGCTGGAAATCACCCTGCTGGGGCAGAATGTGAACGCGTATCATGGAATTTCGCCGGAAGGGAGCGCATGGAACCTGGCGCGGCTCATCCGGCATCTGGCGGAAATTCCGGGGTTGCAGCGTATCCGTTATACCACCTCCTATCCCGGCGATATGGACGATGACCTCATCGCCGCGCACGGGGATACGGAAAAGCTGATGCCGTTCCTGCATTTGCCGGTGCAATCCGGCTCCGATACCATACTCAAGGCGATGAACCGCAGGCACAACGCGGAGGAATACCTCATCCTCATCGAGAAGTTAAGGAAAGCGCGCCATGATATTCAATTTTCATCCGATTTCATCGTGGGATTCCCCGGTGAAACGGAGCAGGATTTTAATGCGACACTTGAACTTGTGAAGGCGGTGGGCTTCGCACAGGGCTATTCCTTCAAGTTCAGCCCGCGCCCCGGAACGCCCGCCGCGCTGCGGGAGGATCAGATTCCGGAGGAAGTAAAATCCGAGCGATTACAGAGGTTGCAGGTGATTCTTCAGGCGCAGCAACAGGCGTTCAACGATGTGTGCGTGGGACAAACCGTCCCCGTGCTGTTCGACCGCCGGGGCAAGCGCGCCCGGCAGGTGCTGGGAAAATCGCCGTGGATGCAATCCGTGTATATTGAAGAAGGGGAAGCGGCGTTCGGGCGTATCATGGAGGTGCGGCTGCTGACAGCGAGTGCGAACGGGATGCGGGGGATGTGTCATCCTGAGCCGCAGGCGAAGGATCCCCCGCCGCAGGAGATCCTTCACTGCGTTCAGGATGACAAGAGAGGAGCCGCATGACAAAACCGCATTCCATCTATCTTTCCTTCGAGGATAACACGTTGCTCGGCGCGCTGTTCGGCGGGCATAACCAGAATCTGGAGAAGCTGGAAAAAGGGCTGGGCATTTCCATTTCCTCGCGCGGGGAGATGGTGGCTCTGAGCGGCGACCAGAAGAAGATTCTGCTGGCGGAATCTGTGCTGCGCTCGCTCTATGAGCGGCTGGAGCGCGGCCACGATGTTCAACCGGGGGATGTGGATGCGGCGATCCGTATGCTTTCACAGCCCGCGCCTTCTCACCAACCGAAAAAGGAAAAAAAGCCAATGGCGAAGAATGGTACAGGGAAAGAAGGGAAGGAAAAGCGGCATACCGCGCCGCATCCGGCCAAAGAAACGCTGGAGAAATCGGTAATCCAGACCCCGAAAAAACGCTTCACGCCCTATTCTCACAAACAGGCGGAATATATGGACGCGCTGCTAAGCAGCGAGCTGGTGTTTGCGGCGGGGCCGGCGGGCACGGGCAAAACCTATATCGCGGTGGCGGCGGCGGTGGCACTGTTCTGCGATCATCAGGTGGAACGGATTATCCTCTCGCGTCCGGCGGTGGAAGCGGGCGAGCGGCTGGGCTTCCTGCCCGGCGACCTCAAGGATAAGGTAGACCCCTATCTCCGCCCGATTTACGACGCGCTTTACGATATGCTCCCCGCCGAGAAAGTGCTGAAGTACATCAGCACAGGGGAAATCGAAATCGCGCCGCTGGCCTATATGCGCGGGCGGACGCTGCGTAACGCCTACGTGATTCTGGACGAAGCGCAGAACAGCACCCCCATCCAGATGAAAATGTTTCTGACGCGCCTCGGCGAAGGCTCGCGCATGGTGGTGACGGGGGATTTGACGCAAACCGACCTGCCGCGCGATATGAAATCCGGCTTCCGCGACGCGCTCGAAAAGCTGGAGCATCTGGAGGAGGTGAAGGTGATTAAATTCACCGCGAAGGAAATCGTCCGGCATCCGCTCACCACCAAAATCGTGCAGGCCTACGAGAAACATGACAAGCCCAGCAAATGGGAGAATGGATAGGAACGAGGTTTCAGGTTCCGGGTTTCAGCTCCTTACTGAAACCCGAAACCTGTTCCTGAAACCTGACACTATGAGCTACGACATAGACATATGCGTGGAGGATGCGCGCTGGCTGGCTGCCCTGCCGGAAGTGGCGGCGGTGTGCGCCCGTGCGTGCGCGGCGGCACTCGATAGCTGCGGCGTGGCGGCATATGCCGGAGAGGCGGGGGTGGCCATGCTGCTCACCGGGGACGAGCAGATGCAGGATCTCAACCGCCGCTACCGCGACCAGGACAAGCCCACCAACGTGCTCTCCTTTCCGCAGGTAGTGCTGCATCCGGAGCATCTGGCGGTGCTGGCGCAGGATAGCCGCGCGCACGTGCCCATTATCCTCGGTGACATTGCGCTGGGATATGATACGATGGCGCGCGAGGCGGAGGCGGAGGGCAAAACCATCGCCGACCACACCTCGCACCTGGTGGTGCACGCAACCCTGCACCTGCTCGGCTACGACCATCTGGAAGAACGTCAGGCGCAGGCAATGGAGGCGAAGGAAGCGGCGATATTGGCCGCGCTCGGCGTGAACGATCCCTATGCGGCACTTGGAGGAATGATTTAGACAATGCCCGATACCGCGATACAGAAAAAGGCATCGCCGATGGAGGATACCCCGGATGTGGAGGATGTGGGCGAGAGCATCATCCCCTCCAGCACGGTGTTCCGGCGGTTGCTGGGGAGTTTGCGGGATAAATTTCCAGGACGTTCTCCCGCGCCGAGCCTCAAGGAAACATTGTCGGAGGTGATCGAGGAGCACGAAACGGTTGCCGGGCAACCCAGCCACGACGAGGAAAAGCGGCTGCTGCGCAAGGTGCTCGCCTTCAATGAGCTTGCGGCGGGGGATGTGATGACACCGCGCGCGGATATTGTTGCGGTGGAATATGGCGTGACGCTGGATGAACTCAAGAAAGTGATTACTACCGAATCGCATACCCGGATGCCCGTTTACCGGGGAACGCTGGATGATGTGGCGGGCTTTATCCACGCCAAGGATGTGCTGCAGGCACTCTGCTTCGGCGCGGAAATCAAGATGCGCACCATCATCCGGCAGGCATTGTTCGTGCCGCCCTCCATGCCGGTGACGGCACTGCTGCTCAAAATGCGCCTCTCGCACGTGCATATGGCACTGGTGGTGGATGAATATGGCGGCACAAGCGGGCTGGTGACGCTGGAGGATCTGATGGAGGAGCTTGTCGGCGAAATCGAGGACGAGCACGACAGCGAAGACGACGTGCAGTTCGTGCGCCTCGGCAACAATCTTTACGAGGCGAGTGCGCGCATCAGCATTGAAGATCTGGAGCGGCAGCTCGGCGTGACGCTGAAAGACACGGAAGGCGAGGATGAATTCGATACGCTGGGCGGGCTGATGATTTTTCTGCTGGGGCACGTTCCCGCGCGCGGCGAGCTTGCCAGCCATTCGGCGGGCATCGAGTTCGAGGTGACAGATGCCGATATGCGCCGCGTGAAACGGGTGCTTATCCGCAGGAAGGGGCAGGCGCAGCCCTGACAGGTTCTTATGCCGCGCATTCCGCAGATAGGCGATAAAATAGCTGTACTCACCGGCTTTTCCCGCTATGCGCTGGCGGCACTGCTGGGCGCGCTGGCGACACTCGCGCTGCCGCCGTTTTTTTATATTCCGCTGCTGCTGATCGCCTTTCCTGGCCTGCTCCTGCTGCTATCGGGATGCACACGCGGGCGGCAGGCGTTTTTCACCGGATGGTGGTTCGGCTTCGCGCACCACGTGGCGGGGCTATACTGGATATGCAATGCCCTGCTGGTGGATGCCGACCGCTTCGCCTGGATGATTCCGTTTACCATCGCGCTCATTCCCGCATATGTGGCGATCTATAGCGGCCTCGCCTGCTGGTTGACCTGGCAGGCGCGCGCGCACGGCTTCCAGCGCATCCTGATGTTCGCCGCATTCTGGACGCTGATGGAAATGCTGCGCGGTGTGGCGTTCACCGGCTTTCCGTGGAATCTCATCGGCTATGTGTGGGGGGATATGCCGCTGGTGATGCGTATCGCCTCGCTCACCGGAGTGTATGGCCTCACCCTGCTGACGGTGCTGGCAGCCTCGCTCCCGATGCTGTGCTGCGCGGCGGCGCGGGGGAAACAGGCAGTGCTTCTGCCGTGCGCCGCAGTGTTCGCGCTGTGGGCGATATTGATTCCGGCGGCTTCTTTCCTGCAAGGCGGGGTGGATAAACCGCAGATGCTGAAAGTACGCATCGTGCAGCCGAACATCGCGCAGAAAATGAAATGGGATCAATTCCAGTCCCTGCAGGTGCTGCAGGATCATCTGGAGCTTACCCATGCCGCCTACAAGGGGAAGCCGCCGCAGGTGGTGATCTGGCCGGAAGCCGCCGTGCCCTTCCGCCTGGATGCGCTGAGCGAGGGAATGCGCCTGCTCATCAAGGGCGCGCTGCCTCTGGGTGCTATCCTGATTGCCGGGGCGGTGCGGGTGGAGGATGCTGCGCAGGAAGGGCGCATTCCCCATAATAGTGTGCTGGCACTGGATGCTGAAGGCAACGTCATCGCCAGTTACGACAAGCACCATCTGGTTCCGTTCGGGGAATATGTGCCGCTGCACCGCTTCCTGCCGTTCGTGGATAAAATCACCCAGGGCGGGATGGATTTCGTGCCTGGACAGGGTGCGGCGACGCTGAATTTCAAGGGAACAAAACTTCCGCCTGCCAGCCCGCTCATCTGCTATGAGGCGATTTTTCCCGGCGAGGTGAAGGACAGGAAAACGCTCCCCGCCTGGATGGTGAACGTCACCAACGACGGCTGGTACGGTGACAGTTCCGGCCCCTATCAGCACTTCACAATGGCACGGATGCGCGCCGTGGAGGAGGGGATGCCGCTGGTGCGCGCGGCCAATACGGGCATCTCCGGGGTTTTCGCGCCGGACGGCACGGTGCTGGGAAAACTGGAGCTTGGCCGGAAGGGGGTGCTGGATGTGGATGTGCCTTACACTATGCCCCCCGCTCCGCGAACATTCTATGCCCGTTTCGGCAACCTGATTCCGCTGCTGATGGCGATGGTGTGCATCGTGGTTTCCATCCCTGTGCGAAGAAAACACAACCTATAATAGAATTGCACCACAAGCGAAGCACACCGGAGATTATAATTCTCGAAAATATCCGGATTTCCGTGTATTTTATCCTTGAATCTGCCTGTCAAAAGTTTACAACCGGATAAACTTAGAATTGTATCGCGGAGCTTTGTCGCCATGCCAGCACACCCTGTTGATGTCCACGTGGGAAAACGCCTCCGCCTCCGCCGGAGTATGCTCGGCATGAGCCAGGATCACCTGGGTAAAGAGATCGGCGTCACCTTCCAGCAGATACAGAAATACGAGCGCGGCGTGAACCGCATTGGCTCCAGCAGGTTGTATGACTTCTCGAACATACTTTCCGTGCCGGTGGGGTATTTCTTCGAGGATTTCATGCCGGAAGATACAATGGCGCAGGGTTTCGCCGAATCCGCGACTGCGGAATATGAAAACGACAACCTGGATAGCAAGGAAACCCTCTCCCTCATCCGCGCCTATTACAAAATCAAGGACATCACCATCCGCAAAAAGGTACTGGGGCTGATCAAGGCGATGGGGCCAACGGACTCCAAAGAGGAATAGGCCACGGCATTTCTCCGCCCCCGCTTGCGGGGGAGGCAGTAAATCCGAGCCGTGCCGTAGCGCAAGCGAAGGCAGGCCGGATTTGCGGAGGGGGTTTCTTTGGTTCCGGCAGCAAGCAAGGAACCCCCTCCGGATTTGGTAAACTCACTTCGTTCGTTAACCAAATCCTCCTCCCCCGCAAGCGGTGGAGGAGAAAACAAATGCCCCTCCTCCCCCGCAGGCGAGGGAGGAAAAATGCTCTAATTACCCACCTTCTCCACCACTTTCCTCGCCATTTCCTGATACACCAGCGCAACCGGATGCTCCGGATGGCAATCGGCGATAGGTGTGCCCGCATCCGAAGTGAAGGAGATAATCGGCTCCACGGGGATTTCCCCCAGAATCGGCAGATGGAGTCCCTCCGCCAGTTTCTGCACGCCGCCCTGCCCGAAGATGTACGTCTTCACACCCGAAGTGGCATCCACGAAATAGCTCATATTCTCCACCAGCCCCAGCACCGGAATCCCCACTTTCCCGAACATCCCGACGGCTTTCCGCACGTCCATCAGCGCGACTTCCTGGGGCGTGGCGACGACTACCGCGCCAGAGATGATAAAATTCTGCGCGATGGTCAGATGGATGTCACCCGTTCCCGGAGGAAGATCGAACACCAGGTAATCCAGCTCGCCCCATGTTGCGCCGAGCACAAGCTGCGCGAGTGCCTTCGTCGCCATCGGCCCGCGCCACACGGCGGGCGCATCCTCGCCCAGCAGCAGCCCCATTGACATACATTTCACGCCATACCGCTCCGGCGGAATCATTTTGCCCTCCGCCACGTCCGGCTTGTCGGAAAGCTGCATCATGTGTGCCACGGAGGGGCCGTAAATATCCGCATCCACGAGGCCGACCTTAGAGCCAAGCCGCGCAAGCGACACGGCGAGATTCACCGCGACGGTGGATTTTCCCACGCCGCCCTTGCCGGAAGCCACGGCGATCGCGTGTTTCACGCCGGGAATGGGCTTCGGAGTTGGTGGCGCGGGGCGTTTCATCCCCGCCTCTGGTATGCGTGGCGGAGTGATTTTAGGCTGCGGGCGCGTGGCGGTCAGCACGGCGGTGACGTGCTTCACCCCCTCCAGCCTGCGGAGGGTTTTCTCGCATTCCCGGCGGAGCTTCTCAGCGGCTTTGTGAGAGATAGTATCCGTCGGTTCGATGACCAGCCGCACGGTATCGCCTTCCGTCAGCACCGCCTGCACGTAACCCGCCGTCACAATATCCCCGCCCTTGCCGGGAAGTTTCACCTTTCGCAGGGCATCGAGAGCATTTTCACGCGTAATGAGCTTCATGGGCTTGCAAACCTCGCTGGTTCAACTATATATACAGGCGCGGGACTGTGGCGCGCAAGTATGCATCCGCATCGCCAGCCGCGAATTTCAAGGGAAGGAAGCACGATGCCGTGGGGAGATAACACACGCAATCAGGGGCCGTGGGGAAGCAACACCCCGCCGCCGTCCCGGCCTACGCCGCCTGATTTTGAGGAACTCTTCCGCCAGTTGCGCAAACAGGTGGATAAGTTTTTCGGCGGCGAGAACAAGGGTTTCTTCATGCTGCTGGCACTGGTGGCCGCCTTTTTGTGGCTGGCTACGGGCGTGTATACGGTGGATCCGGGTGAACAGGGGGCAGTGCTCCGCTTCGGCGCATATCACCGCACGTCGGAGCCGGGTATCAATTATCACCTGCCCGCGCCGTTTGAGCGCGTTGTCAAAGTGCCGACGGAGAAAATCAGCACGGTGAATGTCGGCTTCCGCGCCTACGATGCGGCGGGCGGAAAAATCACCAAGGAAAACAAAGTGCTGGAAGAAAGCCTGATGCTCACCGAAAACCGCAATATCGCTGAAGTGCCGTTCGATGTGAACTGGAAAGTGGCGGATGTATCGAAATTCCTCTTTAACGTGAAAGATCCGGCGGGCACGGTGAAAAGCGTTGCGGAAAGCGCGATGCGGGAAGTGATCGCGCGCAATAAATTCGGCGATATTATTTCCGTGGGCAAGGAGAAAATCGCCGGGGACGCAAAGCAGATCATGCAGGATATTCTCGATAATTACGATGCCGGCATCCTCATCACACAACTCAATATGCGGGATGTACAGCCGCCGGAGGAAGTGGTGGATGCGTTCATTGACGTGGAAGATGCCAAGCAGGATCGTGACAAGCAGATCGAGCAGGCGCGCGCCTACGAGAACGACATCATCCCCCGCGCGCGGGGGGATGCGGAGCGTATCCTGCAGGAGGCGGCGGGCTATAAGGAGCGTGTGGTGGCGAAGGCGCAGGGCGAAAGCAAGCGGTTCCTCGCCGTGTACGACAAGTATAAGGATAACAAGGAAATCACCCGCAAGCGCCTCTACATTGAAACGATGGAAGATGTGCTGAAAAATACGAACAAGGTGGTGATGGATGGCAAAGCTGGTTCCAGTGTGGTTCCATATCTTCCGCTTGCGGAACTGAAACCGGGCGCGGGCGGTAAGGATGCTGGCCAGCCCGTGAACGCCACGAACGCAGTGAAGCAGTAACCAGGGCGGATATGAAAGTTCCCACGAAAAAGATAAAGATAGTGCTGGGTGTGCTGGGGATCGCCGTTATCCTCGGCAGTGGCGCGGTTTATAAAGTAGACCAGACCGAACAGGCACTCATTCTGGAATTCGGGAAGCCGGTGTTTACCGAGAGCACCCCAGGCCTGCATTTCAAGAAGCCGTTTTTTCTCCAGACCGTGCTGAAGTTCGACAAGCGCATCCTGCATCTGGATGCCAAGCCACGCAACCTGATTGCCTCCGAGGGCAGGATGGGTGGAAGGCTGGGCGCGAAGCCTGAGAAACCTGATGTAAAACCGGAGGATAAAGCTGCGGATAAACCGCTGGCGGCTGCTGCCGAAACCGCTGCGATTCCCGCGCCGGAAATTCCGGAATCCCAGGATAACGCCGATGCCATGCAGGATAATAATACCAGCCGCATTATCGTGGATGCCTACGCGAAATACAAAATCACCGACCCGCTGCTGTTTTACCAGAGTGTGCAGAATGAGAGTAAGCTGAATGATCGGCTTGATTCTATCCTGGAATCCAACCTGCGTGAAGTGGTGGGAAGTTATTCGCTGCACGATCTCCTCACCGACCAGCGCATGAAAATCATGGAAGATGTGCGCAACAAGGCGAACGCCAAGATGCAGGGCTTTGGCATTGATGTGGTGGATGTGCGCATCATGCGCGCCGACCTTCCCCCCAAGAATTTCGATACGGTCATCAAGCGTATGCGGGCGGAGCGGCAGAAAGAAGCCGCCCAGTTCCGCGCGCGCGGGGCGGAGGAAGCGCAGATTATCAGTTCCACGGCGGACAAGCACCGGACGATTTTGCTCGCCAATGCGGAGCGGGATGCGCAGCATCTGCGCGGCCAGGGTGATGCCGAAGCGGCGGGCATCAGCGCGAAGGCTTACGGAGTGGATCCGGAGTTTTACGGGTTCGCCCGCTCAATGGAGGCCTACCGCACCACGATAAAGCAGGAAAACACCTCGATGGTGCTCTCCCCGAACAGCGATTTTTTCAGGTTCTTTGAGGATATGCAGGGCAGAAGATAAATGAGGGTTCAGGTTTCAGGTTTTAGCGGAGCAGGTTTATGAAGCGATTTTCCATCATACTCACTCTAGTTCTTCTCCTCATACTTCCGGGGGCTGCGTTTGCGGCTCCTGCGCCGGAATCCTTCGCAGATCTCGCGGCGAAGCTGGGGCCGGCGGTGGTTAACATTTCCAGCAGCAAAACGCTGAAAGCCGGAAGTGTGTTCCAGGGGGAAGATGGTGAAGGCACTGGTCAGGATGGTGATAACGGCGACGACAACGGCGGGATGCCGATGCCGTTCGAGGGTGCGCCCAACGACCACGCGCTCCATGATTTCAATGAGCTGTTCCGTATGTTCCGCTCTCCGCATATGATGGATCGCAAGGCGATGTCGCTTGGTTCCGGCTTCGTCATTGATCCCGATGGCTATATCGTCACCAACAACCACGTGGTGGATGGCGCAGAGGAAATCACCATCACCCTGGAGGACAATTCCCAGTATGTTGCCAAGGTGGTCGGCACGGATCAGAAAACCGATCTCGCCGTGCTGAAGGTGGATGCGGGCAAGAAGCTGCCCTTCGTGCAGTTCGGTGATTCGGACGCTTCGCGCGTGGGGGATTGGGTGATGGTCATCGGTAATCCGTTTGGCCTCGGCGGCACGGTGACGGCGGGCATTATCTCCGCCCACTCGCGGGATATAAACTCCGGGCCGTTCGATGATTTCATCCAGACGGACGCGGCCATCAACCGTGGCAATTCCGGCGGGCCGATGTTCAATATGAACGGCGAAGTCATCGGTATCAGCACGGCGATTTTTTCGCCGAACGGGGTGGGCAACGTGGGCATCGGGTTTGCGCTGCCTTCTTCGCTGGCCAGGGCGGTGATAGCGCAGCTCAAAACGGGCAAAAACGTCACGCGCGGCTGGCTCGGCGTGAAAATCCAGCAGGTGACGGAAGAAATCGCCGAAAGCCTCGGCATGGGAAAAGCGCGCGGCGCGCTGGTGGCGGATATTACGCCCGGCAGTCCGGCGGCGGAAGCCGGGGTCAAGGTGGGGGATGTGATTATCTCCTTCGACGGCAAGGAGATTTCCACCATGAAGCGTCTGCCGCGCATTGTGGCCGATACGGAAATCGGCAAAAAAGTGCCGATGGTCGTGCTGCGTAAAGGCAAGGAGGAAACCCTGCAAGTCATGGTCGCCAAACTCGACGAAACCAGGGAGAAGGGCGGTGACATCTCCAGGGGCAAGGAGCCGGAAGATCGTGCCGGTGAACAGGTGATAGGGATGTACCTCGATCCGCTTACGCCCGAACTGCGCAGCCAGTTCCACATCGCAAAGAGCGTGGAAGGGCTGCTGGTGCGCGGCGTGAAAGGCGATTCCGAAGCGGCGGAGCGCGGTGTGCAGCGCGGGGATGTGATCCTCAAGGTGAATAACACGGAAACGCGCAAGGTCGCCGATCTCACCGCCGCCGTGAAGGATGCGCAGGCGCAAGGCCGCAAAAGCATTCTGTTCCTGATGCAGCGCGGGGACGATACCATCTTCCTGGCACTGCCGCTCGGCAAGGAAAAAGAGACGGCGGATAAAAAGCCGGAGGAAAAGAAG
>JAHFPR010000139.1 GCA_023269645.1 Alphaproteobacteria bacterium
CAATCCTCGCGCGCTGGCCTGCCTCCAGATACATCCCGATGCCCGGCATATAATCGCGGTAACGCTCACCGGGCTGAAGGGTCACCGCCCACTGTTTGCCCATCGAATCGAAATACACCGTCACGGGCGCATCCTCGGCGTTGCGCAGCACCACCGCATGGGCGGTGGCTGCCGCAAAACAGGAAAAAATACACAGGGCGCAAAATATTCGTTTCATGGCGAACTCCTGTTGAGGAAGCCGCTACTAAACTATAACCAGTGGATAATTGCAACGGGGCATGGTATGAAATTCCCCGAAATGCAAGGGAGCCAGAAACGCAAGGGCATTGTCTAATAAAGATAGATACACTGCACTGTCACCCCGTCTTTATGACGGGGTCTGCCAGGGATTGCTGAAAGCAATCCCTGGCATTGCGCCGGATGCCGTGACAGGCACGGCATGACAAGGTGAGAAAATCTACCTTTATTAGACAATGCCCACGCAAGGGAGAATAATGATGCCGGAATATCCGAAGCCTGGGCGGAAGCTCGTGGTCGCCAACTGGAAGATGAACGGGCTGACCAGGGAAAGCCGCGAGCTTATCACCCAGATCACGCTCAATAAAATGGCACTGGATACCATCGTCATCTGCCCGCCTTACACGGCACTCTGGCAGGTGGGGAACGCGCTTTCCGGAACGCGGATACACCTTGGCGCGCAGGATTGCCATCAGGAAAAATGCGGCGCGTTCACCGGGGATGTCAGCGCGCGGATGCTGAAGGATCAGGGCTGTGGGTTCGTGATCCTCGGCCACAGCGAGCGCCGCCGCCATCACCACGAAACAGATACGCTGATCGAAAAGAAAACCCGCGCGGCCTGGGCGGAGGAACTGCGTGTAGTGCTGTGCGTCGGCGAAACGGAGAAGCAGCGGGCGGAGGGGCGCACGCTCGCCGTCATCGAGGATCAGCTTCGCCATTCCGTGCCCGCCAGCGCAACGGCACAAACCACCGTTATTGCCTATGAGCCGGTATGGGCGATTGGAACCGGGAACACCGCCACGGTGCAGGACATCGCAGAGGTGCACAGCTTCATCAACCACCTGGTTAAGAAGCACTGGCCGAAATGGGGCGCGATGGCCAATCCGCTGTATGGCGGCTCGGTGAAGGCGGCGAACGCGGCCTCCATCCTCTCCATCCCGGAGGTGGGCGGTGTGCTGGTCGGAAGTGCCAGCCTCGATTACGAGGAGTTCAAAGGCATCGTGGAAGCCACGGCACTGGAGGAATGCCTCCCTGCAGGAGATGGTGCATGACCCAACCCCTCCTCATTCTCGGAAGTTCGTCGGATAAGGGGCTGGGGCACACGGTGGTGGAGGCGGTGCTGGGTGCGCGCGCGCCGGAAACCATAGATTTGCAGGCGAAAACCATCGGCTATTACGATTATGGCCGGGAAAACATGGCGGATGATTTCATCAAAGTGGCAGAGCGCATGGCGGCGGCGGATTCCATCGTGTTCGCCACGCCAGTTTACTGGTACAGCATGAGTGCCCAGATGAAAACCCTGTTCGACCGCTTCACCGATCTCATCACCCTCCGCAAGGATTTGGGTCGGAAATTCAAGGGGAAACGCTGTTTCGTGCTAGCGTGGGGGAACGATGCGGAGCTTCCCGCCGGTTTTGACGTGCCGTTTTCCTCCACCGCCGCCTATTTCGACATGGCATATGGCGGATGTTTTTACTATTGCACCGGAGCCAAGGCGGATGTAGAAAGGCGCAGCCGCGAGGCCGTGGCCTTTGGCCGGGCTATCGCCTTTTAGATGATGGATGATAGATAATGGATGATGGAAAGCACATTCATCCATTATCTATCATCCGTCATCCATAATCCATCATCCTTATTTGAGAAAAAAGCGTGGAAGCATTACTCGTCGTACAGGTTATCATTGTCGTGTGCATGGTGGGCATCATCCTGCTGCAGAAAAGCAGCGCGGAGGGCTTCACCGGCGGAAGCAGCAGCAATTCCGGCTCGTTCATGACAGGCCGCGCGGCGGGAAATTTTCTCACGCGCGTCACCACCTTCCTGGCGGCGGCGTTCCTCATCAACAGCCTGGTGCTGGCGTATCTTTCCGCGCATTCGGATAAATCCGGCTCCCTCATCGGCGGTTCCGAGCCGGTGGCCGCCGCCCCGAAAGACTCTGCTGTTCCGAAAGACGCTGGCGGGAAGGATAAAGCCGCGCCCGCCTCCGGCGAGGTAAAAGAAAAACCGGCGGCGAAACCGGAAGAAAAGATAGAAGAGAAATCCGTGCCCGCAGCTACAGCACCTGTAGTTCCCGCCGGGGATGCGCCGGTCAGCCAGAAGCCCGCGCCCGCGTCCAGACCCGCAAATGATAACGCGCCTGCCGCTGCGGTGAAATCTCCCGCAAAAACATCTGCGAAGGGCAAGACGCAGGATAAAGCCGTGAAGTCCGAAAAACCTGCTTCCGCAAAACCGGATGCGCCGGATGCTCCTGCTACGCCACCCGTACCTTCCGGGGAATAGGCGATGACGGGGGGGCAAACGACACCGCGGTTTATCTTTATCACCGGCGGAGTGGTGTCCTCGCTGGGCAAGGGGCTGGCATCGGCGAGCCTCGGCGCGCTGCTCAGGCACGGGGATACAGCGTCCGGCTGCGCAAGCTCGATCCCTACCTCAACGTGGATCCCGGCACGATGAACCCCATCCAGCACGGCGAAGTGTTCGTGACGGAGGAGGGCGCGGAAACTGATCTCGACCTCGGCCATTATGAACGCTTCACCGGCGTGAACGCGCGCCGCAGCGATAACGTCACCTCCGGGCGCATTTATTCCGACCTCATCGCCAAGGAGCGTCACGGCGATTATCTGGGGCGCACGGTGCAGGTGATTCCGCACGTCACCAACCTCATCAAGCAGTTCATCCTGAACGATACGGGCGATACGGATTTCGTGCTGTGCGAGATTGGCGGCACGGTGGGGGATATTGAAGGCCTGCCGTTTTTCGAGGCGATCCGCCAGCTCGGCCATCACGAACTGCGCGGGCGTTCGGTGTTCGTGCATCTGACCCTCGTGCCTTACCTCGCAGCGGCGAAGGAGCTGAAAACCAAGCCCACCCAGCATTCCGTGAAGGAGCTGCGCAGCATCGGCATCCAGCCGCACATCCTGCTCTGCCGCTGCGAGCGGCCTATCCCCGCTTCCGAGCGCAAGAAAATCGCGCTGTTCTGCAACCTGGACGAGGACGCGGTGATCGAGGCGCGTGATACCGATACCATCTACCGCGTGCCCATCAATTACCACAAGGAAGGGCTGGACGCGCAGGTGCTTAAATGCTTCGGCCTGCCGCACGAGGATGAGGTGGATCTTGCTCCGTGGCGCGCCGTGGTGGATGCGGTGACGAAGCCGAAGGGGGAAGTCACCATCGCGGTGGTGGGCAAATACGTGACGCTGACGGATGCCTACAAATCCCTCATTGAATCGCTGGATCACGCGGGCATCGCTAACCGGGTGAAGGTGAACATCAAATGGGTGAATTCGCGGCATCTTGACCGCGAAAAAGCGGAAGAAGAACTGGGAGATGTGGCGGGCATCCTCGTGCCGGGCGGGTTCGGCTCCGGCGGCGCGGAAGGGAAAATCGAGGCCATCCGCTACGCGCGCGAAAACCGCGTCCCCTATTTCGGCATCTGCTTCGGGATGCAAATGGCGGTGATCGAAACCGCGCGCAATGTTGCAGGCATCGCGGACGCAAGCTCCAGCGAATTCGGGGAGTGCCACAATCCGCTCGTCGGCCTGATGACGGAGTGGGAGAGTTCTCGTGGCCGGGAGCTGCGCAGCACCTCCAGCGACAAGGGCGGCACGATGCGCCTCGGCGCGTATCTCTGCACACTGGTGAAGGGCACGAAAGCCGCGAAGATGTACGGCGAGCAGGAAATCTCCGAGCGCCACCGCCACCGCTACGAGGTGAACATCCATTATAAGGCGCAGCTCGAAAAAGCCGGGATGGTGTTTTCGGGATTATCGCCCGACGGTGTGCTTCCGGAAATCGTGGAACTTAAGGATCATCCCTGGTTCATCGGTGTGCAATTCCACCCGGAGTTCAAATCCCGCCCCTTCGCCCCGCATCCGCTGTTCCAGGGTTTTGTTGCGGCGGCGGTGAAAAAGGGATGATGGATGATCAGAGTAAAGAGCCTTCCGGTCATCCAGCAACAACCCGGCCAGAAGTTGCGGCCTCGCGGCTGCACCGATGCGCTGCACCGCCACCCCATTTCCAACCCGCTCACCCGCCCGCTCCGCACGGGCTTATCAATAACTTCTTGCGCTTTGGCGGAATTTCCGTATGCTGCCGTTCCTTTTGTGTGGCTTGAATCTTGAGTCTTGTGGGTTTTCACGGAACTCCATATTCAACTCCCACACGTGATACGGAGGGGTGGCCGAGCGGTTGAAGGCGCACGCCTGGAAAGTGTGTAAACGAGCAATCGTTTCGTGAGTTCGAATCTCATCCCCTCCGCCATTTGCAAATTCATGGGATTTATTCCCTCTATCATACGGAAGACGCTGGATATTTTTGGGGTTTGAAAGCCTGATTTCCGGTGGTATGCCGCCAGACGGCCTGCAAAGGCCAGTTTCAGCACCGTTCTTTTGTGTTCCAGTTGCCCTGTTTTCCAGATTTTCTGCGGGTTTGCGAGGAACTGCATGGTGAGTTTGAACATCTCGCCGAAGGGACGTTTGTTTCTGGCCGTATTTTCCAGTTGTTCCCGCAAGACCAGCTTTTCCCGTTCCAGCGTATCAATACGCTTTTCATAGGCGGCGATGACGCTGGCGGTATTGGCCTCAACGATACGATCCAGAAGGCTTTCGATTTTCTTTTCCGCGTCACGCACGGCTGACGCAAGCGACTGACGGTGTGTTTCCTCATTCTCGCTCTGGATGCCCCATGCCTGTTTGAACATCTCCTGCACGAGGGCGAACATCGTGCGCGAAGGCTTCATGTCCGCCAGCAGTGTTTCAAACTGCCCTTCGATGTCCGCACGGCGCACGGACTTGCCCTTGCTTTCACAACCACGCGCATAGCAGTAATAATAGGGATGCTTCGCACCCGTTTTGCTTTTCGCCCAGCAAGCAGTCATCGAATGCCCGCAATCGGCGCAGGTGACAAATCCACGTAAAGGAAAGTCTTCATCAATATCTGTCCGTGCAGCGATTTTTGGTTTGCCGTGGAGGCGTTCTTGAATGCGCTCATAGGTTTCGAGCGTCACCAGCCCTTCATGCTTGCCTTTACGCAGGGGGATGTTCCACATCTCGGCCTGCACATGACCAGCATAAAGAATACGGTTCAGGATACGGTTTGCCGCCTCGACCGTCACCACGCCATAGCGATTTTTTGGGAAGTCTGGCTGCGTTTCCAAAAACCGCGCCACTTCCGCCTGTGTCTGGAATCGTCCACTGGCGTAACCTTCCAGTGCCTCACGGATGATGGAGGCCAGCGGCTCATGCGGGATCATCACTTTGCCTTGCCCCTGTCTTTTTTCATGACGGAAGCCGATAGGAGGCGGAAACGGCCAGTATCCGTCAATCACCCGCGCCTGCTGACGCTTGAGGGTTTGTTCGGCGTTCTTTTCCCTGTGATGTTGTGCGTTGGCGTCCAGCATTGTCCT
>JAHFPR010000140.1 GCA_023269645.1 Alphaproteobacteria bacterium
AATTGACTCTTTGCGTGTATGGGTTATGGTGTGTTCTCGTCATGCCCTGAATTTGCGAAGCAAATTCTAGGGGCATCCATCTTGCTACAAACGTGTTGCGGCATGGATCGCCCTAGAATCGCTGCGCGATTCAGGCGATGACGCGCTAACGATAGCAGGAAGCCAATCAAATGCCAACAAAGGACATCGCCGCCATTATCCTCGCTGCAGGCAAGGGGACGCGCATGAAATCCCCGCTGCCCAAGGTGCTGCATGAGGTCGCGGGGTGGAGCCTGCTGCGCCATGCGATGAGTGCGGCACTCGCGCTGAAGCCCGTTCGCGTGATGACGGTGGTCGGCGAAAATATGGAGGCCGTGCAGGCGGAAGCGCGCGCGGTGTATTCTGATGTGGAATGCGTGGTGCAGGAAAAACAGCTTGGCACGGGGCACGCGGTGCGTCAGGCAATGCCGAAGCTCAAGACTTTCAAGGGCACGGTGCTGGTGCTGTATGCCGATACCCCACTCATCCGCCCGGAAACGCTGAAAAAACTGGTGGCCTCGCTGGAGAAACAAAAAGCAGCGGTGGCGGTGCTGGGCTTCGAGGCGGGCGATGCGGCGGAATATGGCAGGCTGGTGACGGAGGGCGGAAATCTGCTGGAAATTGTGGAACATAAGGATGCGACAGCGGAGCAGCGCGCCCTCACGCTCTGTAATTCCGGGGTGATGGCGATTTCCGGGGCGAAGGCTACGGAGCTTCTGGGCGCACTCACCAACAAAAATGCGAAAGGTGAATATTACCTCACGGATGTGGTAAAAATCGCACGCGGCAAGGATTATGGCTACACCTGGGTGCGCGCGGAGGAAGCGGAGGTGCTGGGCGTGAACTCGCAGGCCGAACGCGCGGCGGCGGAAACGCGGATGCAGGAGCATATGCGGCGAGAAGCGATGGCGGGCGGCGTGATGCTGGTTGCTCCGGAAACGGTGTTTTTCGCAGCGGATACGAAACTCGCGACGGGGGTGAAGGTGGAGCCTTACGTGGTGTTCGGTGTGGGCGTGAAAGTGGAGGCGGGTGTGGAAATCCGCGCGTTTAGCCATATCACGGGCGCGCATATCCGGAAGAATGCGGTGGTGGGGCCGTTCGCGCGGTTGCGCCCCGGCGCGGACATTGGCGAAGATGCGAAAATCGGAAATTTCGTTGAAATCAAGCAGGCGAAGTTGCATAAAGGGGTGAAGGCAAGCCACCTCACCTATATCGGTGATGCGGAAATTGGCGCAGAAAGCAACCTCGGCGCGGGCACGGTAACGTGCAATTACGATGGCTATAACAAACACCGGACGGAAATCGGTGCGGAGGTGTTTATCGGCTCCAACACCAGTCTGGTGGCTCCCGTGAAGATTGGTGATGGGGCGATTGTGGGTGCGGGCAGCACCATCACGAAAGATGTGGATCCGGATGCGCGCGCGATCAATAAAATGCCACAGGAAAATACTCCGGGGCGCGGTGGTGCAATCCGGAAGCTGCAGGAAAAGAAAGCGGGTGCGAAGGGAAAAAATTATTTATAATACAACGTCATTCCCTGAATTTTGGCAGTAGCCAAAATTCTAGGGGAATCCAGAAAAGCAAAAGGCTAGGTTCAATCACCATTTAATTTTTCGGTATTATATTGATCTATATTCTTAATAAGAGTACTCCGTCATTCCAGCGCAAGCTGGAATCCAGCAGCGGCGTGTCTACGCTGCGAAAAGCCTTTCCGCCGCAGACGCGGCTTTGGCTGGATTCCAGCTTGCGCTGGAATGACGGAGTACTTAATTAAATGGTGATTGAACCTAGCAAGCCTTTTGCATCGTACTAAAGCATGGATCGCCCTAGAATCGCTGCGCGATTCAGGCGATGACAGTTTTAACTTCAGGAGAGAGCAAGATGGCAGAGGAAAAAGTGACGGAAGCGAAAATCATTGACGTGGAAGTATCTGAAACGAGTAAACCGGCGGAAACGCCCGAAGTAAAAAAACCGCTGAAAGACAGAATTTCCCCCGCATGGAGCATGGGCTTTTTCGTGCTGAGCGTCCTTCTGGCGGCATTCGGTGCGATGAAGGGTAGCTATATGGCCTTCGCTGCCGGGTTCATCACGCTTTTTTTCATGCGCGGCGAGGAATTCAAGTTCGGAATCAAGGGGCTGGGGAAGGAAGTTTACGGTTCGGTGAAAACCAGCATCGCTTTCACCAGGAATCTCATCGGAAGTTTTATTCACAAATAACACTTTACTTCCGCTTCGTTCCGGGTTATAAAACGCGCCCTCTTATAGAGCAAAACAGGATTATCATTCTATGGCTACAATGATTCGCATGGCGCGCGGTGGCGCGAAAAAACGTCCATATTACCGTATCGTGGTCGCGGATAGCCGCTCTCCGCGCGATGGCAAGTTCATCGAAAAAATCGGCACATATAACCCGTTGGTGGCGCAGGATCGCGTCAACCTGAAGAAAGACCGCGTGGAATACTGGCTCTCCCAGGGTGCTACACCTTCCGAGCGCGTGGCGTTGTTCATTCAGCAGGCAGGCATCGGCAAGGATAACACGGCGATGAAGGCGATCCTCAAGCGTCGCGATAAATCCATCAAGGCGCGCCAGGAAGCAATCAGGCGCAAGGCCGAAGAAGCTGCGAAAGCTGCTGCGGCTGAGGCTGCCGCTGAAGCCGCGAAGAATGCGCCCGCTGCGGAAGCTGCTCCTGCGGAAGAAGCTCCGGCTGCTTAAGTGTCATCCTGAGTCCCGGCCTGCGCCGGGATAAACTCCGCGAAGTTTCTCCCGAAACGCATGAGATGTTTCGTTGCGCTCAACATGACAGCCGTTCACCCCATCCTTATTGGCGAAATTGTCGCGGCGCACGGCATCAAAGGCCAGGTGCGCGTGAAAACCTACACCGGGAAGCCGGAAGCTATCGGTGGTTACAGTGCTATCACCGATGAGGCGGGTGCGCCCGTTTCCCTCAAAGTCACCTCCACGAAAAACACGATTGCTATTGTCACGCTGCGCGGGATTACCGACCGCAACGCGGCGGAAAAACTTGTCGGTAAAAAACTCTATACCGCGCGCGCCGCGCTGCCTGAAACGCAGGCGGGGGAATTTTACCATGCGGATCTCAAAGGGCTGGAAGTGCGTGATATTTCCGGTACAGTCCTTGGGAAAATTAAAAATATGCACGATTTCGGTGCGGGCGCGATCATGGAAATCACGCTGGCGGCAAGCGGCAAGTTTGAAATGCTGCCCTATAACCCGAATGTGGTGCGGGAAGTGAATATTCCGGGCGGATATATCGTGATTGAAATGCCGGAATTCATCCTGGTGCAGTAGCATGGCAAAAAAACCGTTTCACGTCACCGTTCTGACACTTTTTCCGGAGATGTTTCCGGGGCCGCTGGGGTTTTCGCTCGCGGGGAAGGCACTGGAGGAGGGAAAATGGAAACTCGATACCGTGCAGATCCGCGATTTTGCAAAGAGCAAGCACAAAACTGTGGACGATACTCCCTATGGCGGCGGGGCGGGCATGGTGATGCGCCCGGATGTGGTGGCGGAGGTGATTGATTCCCTCTCCGGTGCGCCGAAACTCTATTATATGTCCCCGCGCGGTGAGGTTCTAACCCAAAGAAAAACCACGGAAATATTGTCATATGACCACATCGCTATCCTCTGCGCCCGTTTTGAGGGGGTGGATCAGCGTGTGCTCGATGAATACGGCATCGAGGAACTGAGCGTCGGCGACTATATCCTCTCCGGGGGCGAAATCGCCGCTTTTTGTGTAATTGATGCTTGTATTCGGCAGCATTCCGGTGTAATAGGAAACCCCCAAACGCTGGCCGAGGAAAGTTTCAGTGCAGGGGAATATGCGCATCTCCTTGAATATCCGCTGTATACGCGGCCTGCTGAGTGGCGGGGCATCCATGTTCCGGAAGTGCTCCGTTCCGGCGACCATCAGGCGGTAGATGCCTGGCGGCTCGCGCAGGCGGAGGCGGTGACCAAGGTGCGGCGTAAGGATTTGTGGGAGAAGCGTAAAAAGCGGATGATGGATGATAGATGATGGATGATGAAAAGAATAATTCATCCATAATCCATCATCCATAATCCATCATCTAACGAGCGGAGTGAGTATATGAACGCGTTGGAAAAATTTGAGCAGCAGCAGATCGTCAAGCTGACGGCTGATAAAACCATCCCGGATTTTCAGCCGGGCGATACGGTGCGCGTACACGTGCGCATCGTGGAAGGCGAGAAAGAACGTATTCAGCTTTTTGAGGGCACGTGCATCGCCCGCCGGAATTGCGGCCTGAACTCTGCGTTCACGGTGCGGAAAATCAGCCACGGCGAAGGCGTGGAGCGCGTGTTCCCGCTCTATTCCCCCCGCGTGGATAAAATCGAACTGGTGCGCCGTGGCGTGGTGCGCCGCGCGAAGCTCTATTATATGCGTGAACTCTCCGGTAAGGCCGCCCGCATCAAGGAAAAGCGCGATCCGTTCGCGGGTGAGCGCGAAGCCGCTGTGCTGGAAGTAGCCGCTGTAGATGCATCTTCCGCGCCGGAAGCTCCCGTGGTAAAAAAGAAAGCTGCGAAGTAGTTTTCGTGAACGGTGGCTGAGTTTTTTGTCATTCCTGCGAAGGCAGGAATCCAGCATAAGCCGCGTCTGCGGCGAAAAATAGCCTTTCAGCGTCGCGGACGCTCCGCGCTGGATTCCAGCTTTCGCTGGAATGACGGGTTATGTGAAAGTCTTGTTAATCGTTTTTATCATATGCCCCAAACACTCTACGACAAAATCTTCGCTTCCCATCTGGTGCATGATCAGGGTGATGGAACCTGCCTGCTTTATATTGATCGCCACCTCATCCATGAAGTGACCAGCCCGCAGGCGTTCGAGGGGATGCGCATGGCAGGGCGCAAGGTGCGCAGGCCGGACGCGACACTCGCTGTGGCCGATCACAATGTCCCCACCACCGACCGCAGCAAGGGTATCACGGAGCCGGAATCGCGCATTCAGGTGCAGACACTTGAGGATAATTGTAAAGAATTCGGTGTAACCTATTATAAACTCGATGATAAACGTCAGGGTATCGTGCATATCGTGGGGCCGGAGCAGGGCTTCACCCAGCCGGGCATGACCATCGTTTGCGGCGATAGCCACACCGCGACGCACGGCGCGTTCGGCGCGCTGGCGTTCGGCATCGGAACCAGCGAGGTGGAGCACGTGCTCGCCACGCAAACGCTGGTGCAGAAGCATTCCAGAAATATGCTGGTGAACGTGGAGGGCGATCTGCCTGCAGGCGTGACGGCGAAAGATATTGCGCTGGCGATCATCGGGAAAATCGGCACGGCGGGCGGCACGGGCTATGTGATTGAATATGCGGGCAAGGCTATCCGCGACCTTTCGGTGGAAGGGCGGATGACGGTGTGCAATATGTCCATCGAGGCGGGCGCGCGGGCGGGGCTTATCGCGCCGGATGAAAAAACTTTCGCCTACCTGAAAGGCAGGCCGCTCGCCCCACGCCTAACCTCCCCCCGTAAACGGGGGGAGGAAGAGGGGGGTGCGGAGTGGGACAAGGCGGTGGCCTATTGGAAAACCCTGCCTTCTGATA
>JAHFPR010000141.1 GCA_023269645.1 Alphaproteobacteria bacterium
CCCGCCAATGTTGCCGCCGCCACGCTTGATGCCGGCAGCACCACGCCCTCGCAGGGCGCGCAGCGGCGGGGATAATGCCAGCGGTTGCGTTTTCCTCTCCCCTCCGCAGACTGGGGAGGAGTTTTCACGGCAACAACCGGAGTATACTGATGCCGAGCGCATCGGCGATACCTATCAACCCATCCAGCATCAGCCGCCCTTCACCGTTTTCATAGCGGGAAAGCGTTTGCGGATGCAGCCCCGCCCGCCGCGCGCATTCGGTGATGGTCATGCCGCGCTGGATGCGCAGGGTGCGGATGTTAGTGCCGATGCGCTGAAGAATCTCCCGGTCGTTCATGGCCTGTTTGTTCATGGTTTTCACTCCCCGTTTGAAATAAAGCGGCCACCAGTGTGCACTGGTGACCGGGGAGTTAGTAAACCGCGCAAAGACGGTCGCACTGCCCTTTAGGCTTTCGCCCTGAACATACGACAGTGCCTCCCCGGCATAAAGCAAGGGAGGCATCATTGCGGTTGATGCCAACCGCTTTGCGAGGGTTACTAAGCCCCGGAGCCGGACTTCCGACTCTAAAACAACGATACACGGGAGATAAAGCAGGGTCAAAACAAAACGGTGACTCTCTCCTCCCCGCCTGCGGGGGAGAAGGATTTTTGGTTGTTGCTGTGCTGCAACAATACATTTGCCCCATATTGCATCACTATGGGACAGGCGATAATGTCCTGTTGCGGAACATCCCTCCTGTGCTCACCCTGTGGAATATGGGAATCCGCCATTTCTGGTTACCTCCGTTTTCTGGCACGGTAGTTGCTTCTATACCTGCATGAGGCAGAATAAGGGTCAGAAGCTGAAGGACACACTCGGATGCCCTCCTCCCCAGGAACGCCGGGTTACCAACAGGCTTCTGACTTACTGGCGTGATCTCCCCAAGAACGGCCAGCTGCCTCATGAAAACGCTATCGACCCCGAAGCGTTACAGGATATATGGGAGTCATGCTTCCTTATCCACGCATATGATATTGGCAAGGGTAGTGACTATAACTACACTTTTCTGGGTTCCAATATCATGCGCGCCTATGGCACGGATCTAACCCGGAACGATGCACCGCCGCTGGCCTCCCCATCGGCTGAAAAGCTGGCGGTGCTCTATACACAAGTGCTTGCGACGCGTGCGCCGGTCATCAACGAAGACCAGTTTGTCAACGCGGCGGGCAAAGAGATACGGTATCGTCAGTGCCTCCTCCCCTTCGGCTCCGGCGATACCGTTACTTCCATTTTTGGAGGAATGCGTTATAAACTTTTCGGGTAGTTGGTTTTATGGCTTCGGATCATACAGTTACCCTTGTATCGCCCGCTTGCGGCAGTCGCAAGTCGCTGGGAGAATTACTCTATCAGCCGGGATCGCCTTACGAATGCCCTCCCCAGGATGCGGAGGAAGAAACAGCAGTGCAGGATACGGCGCGCAGGTTGCCCACACCATCCAACGCCCATAAGACTCCGGGCGAAACCATCTATCGGCTTGGCTCTCCCTATCATTATTAAGCATTGTTTTCGCATGGTTTTATCCCTCCCCAACAATATCGCGGGCATTTACCTAAAATTTTCGCTATGCAGTTTCGGGGAGCTGTGCTATAAAAGAAATGGGACACAGAGGATGCTATGCTGATAAACAGCCGCCGTGAAGCAGAGGACGCTTTCCGCAAGGCCAGGTTGCCTGAGGATTTCAGCGCACATGAAGCATTGTGCACGGACGAAAGTTCCTTCCATTACAGTTTTTTCAGATGCCAGAACGATGCGCTCACGGTGCAGGCGCGCAAGCTCGGTTTCGACCTTTCGATGATCGTGGTGAAGCCTGAAGCAGGCCACGAGTTGCAGGAAGAATCCCGCAGGCAGCTTTCCGAACTGTTCAGCCAGGTGGCGAAATCCACCCTGCGCCGGACGGATCGTATGTTCGATGTGCGCTATACCGCTTCGGAAATCAATATCGTGCTGCCGGGAACCTGCGTGGACAAGGCGCACGTCGTTGTGGAAAAACTCCGCCAGGCACTCCGCGAGCACAAGGATAAAATGATCGCACGCGGGCGGCTCACTTTTTCCGTGGAATCCCTCCACGATACCCAGGTTGCAGCTTAATTTATCCCCATCACTCCACCGTCACAGATTTCGCAAGGTTGCGCGGCTGGTCTACGTCCGTACCCTTCAGCGCGGCCACGTGGTAAGCGATAAGCTGGATGGGGATGGCATAGAGGATCGGTGTGCTGAAGGGGCGCGCTTCCGGCAGCTCAATGGCGGCGTGGGTGATACCTTTCAACTTGGCAATGCCGGCCTTATCACTGAGCAATATGACTTTTCCACCGCGCGCCGCCGTTTCCTGGATGTTCCCCGCCGTTTTATCGAACCAGTGATCCGAGGGGGCGATGGCGATGATCGGCACGTGCTCATCCACCAGCGAGATGGGGCCATGCTTGAGTTCCCCGGCGGCTGAGGCTTCCGCGTGGATATAGGAAATTTCCTTCAGCTTCAGCGCGCCCTCCTGTGCCAGCGGATAGGAAGTTCCACGCCCGATATACAGAATATCCCGCGCGAGGACGAGTTCCTGCGCCAGTGTGCGGATGCGCTCGTCGTGGTTCAGCACGTCCGTGGCGCGCGAGGGAATGGCGGCCAGGGAGTGGGAGAGCACCTGTTCCTCCTCCGCCGAAATGGTGTTCCGCACCCGCGCAAGCTGAAGGGTCAGGCAGGCGAGCACCACCAGTTGCGTCGTGAACGCCTTGGTGGAGGCCACGCCGATCTCCGGTCCGGCATATGTGGGGAGCGTCACATCCGCCTCCCGCGCCATACTGCTGGTCGCCACGTTGACAACGGCGATGGTGTGCTGGCCATGCTGTTTGCCGTGGCGCAATGCTGCCAGCGTATCCGCCGTTTCGCCCGATTGCGAAATGACAATGAGCAGCCCGCCTTTCGGCAGGATAGGGTCGCGGTAGCGGAATTCCGAAGCAATATCACAATCCACAGGGATGCGCGCTTTCTTCTCCAGCCAGTATTTCGCCACCGCGCCCGCATAATAGGACGTGCCACACGCGACGATGGTGACTTTCGATATTCTGGCAAGGTCGAACGGCAATTCCGGCAACGCAACCCTGCCTGTCACCGGCTGGTAATAGGAATTGAGCGTTGCCCCGATGACGGTCGGCTGCTCATGGATTTCCTTCAGCATATAATGGCGGTAATGGCCTTTGGCGGTCTGGGTATCCGTCAGCGAAATGGCGACGGGCGCGCGCTCGGCCTTTTTGCCCGCAGCATCGGTGATAGTCACACCCTCGCGGGTGAGGCAAGCCACGTCACCGTCCTCAAGGTAGCTGATGGAGGAGGTGAGGGGAGCCAGTGCCAGCGCGTCCGAACCGAGGAACATTTCGCCTGCGCCGTAACCCACGGCCAGCGGCGCGCCCTGCTTCGCGCCCATGAGTATGTCGCTCCTGCCCGCAAACAGGATGCCGAGCGCGAACGCGCCTTTCAGCCGCCGCACCGCCGCTTTCACCGCATCTTCCTCCGCCATGCCGCCATCAAGCAGCGACGTGATGAGCACGGGCACGACTTCTGTATCCGTCTGCGTTTCAAAGCGGTAGCCTTTTGCCTCCAGCTCCTCACGCAGTTCCATGAAATTCTCGATGATGCCGTTATGCACCACGGCGACGTTGACGGTAGCGTGCGGATGGGCGTTGCCGATGGTCGGCGCGCCGTGGGTTGCCCAGCGGGTATGGCCAATGCCGATCATGCCGGGGAGAGGGGTGGCGCGCTGCTTCTCTTCCAGATTCACGATTTTCCCCTCGGCGCGGAGACGCTGGATGCCCCCATCCTTACCCGATGCCTGGGTAACAGTCGCTATGCCGGCGGAATCATAACCGCGATATTCCAGCCGCTTCAGCCCCGCGATAAGGTGCTCCGCCACGTCCGTTCTGCCGATGATGCCGATGATGCCGCACATTTTTCTGATTCGCTCCCTGCTCGCCTGATCTCTTTCCGCTCACGCGCGCCGCGAGGCTGGCTCGCAGATGAGCCTGAGTGCTTCGCTGACTAAAGACGGGCGGCTTTCTAGCCGCGTTCTTTTCCGAAGCTGGCAATCTATAGTGTTTCCAAATAATATTCTTACAGAATATTATTTGGCATACGCTGCCTCCGGTGCGGAAAACCAACTCTTTCGGAGTTGGTTTTCATAGTCATACCCGATAAAAATGTAAGATTTTTATCGGGTATGACTATAAAGCAGAAGCGCGCGGGAGCCAAGGGGCAAATTACGGCGAAACGACTCGATTTGAGCTTGTCATCCCCGCTTTATGCGGGGATCCAGGGCAATCAACATAGTTTGTGGCTCTATATCCACGAACAAGCCGGGGATGACAGGAAAAAGTTATTCCTTCGGAGCCTCTTCCGCAGGCGCGTCAGCCTTTTTCTTTCTGCTGGCGGTGACTTTTTTGAGATCGTCGGCGGTTTTTCCACCTTTCCGGACAGGCTCCTTCTTGCGTTTTTTGCTGCGCTTGAGTTCCACCATTGAAGCGAAATAACCCTTGTTCGCCTCATCTTCCTTTTTGCCTTCATTCTCAGCGGATGCTGGCGCGGCGCGCGGCGTGTGCTGGTAGGTATTCGCGCGGCATTCGATAAGGAACCCGCCCTCCGGCGCAACCTGGATTTCCAGCACGAATTTCTGCACGGGCGGCTGCGCGGTGCGCGTGTACACGATGATGTAGAGCTTGCCGGTGGTGGGGATGGAAACGTCCGGATACTCCTCGTGCAGTGTGAGCAGGAGTGCCTGCGCTTCCTCTACACTTTTGAAAATCATGCGCTTCTTGATGCTGCGCAGAACGGGATGCCCCCAATCCGGATGCTTGCGGCGTGGGCGTTTCTTCTGCGGATGCAGATGCAGCGGGATGGTTTCCTTTTCGGCGTAAAGCGTGAATTTCCCCTCGCCCACCTTGCGCGGGCGGATGACCGCAAAATTCCCCAGGAAGCCCGTTTTTTCCTCGTCCTCAGTGATGCTGAAGCCCTTGATCCACAGCCGCACGGCGGCTTCGTTAGTGGGCTGATCCTTGGAAATCACGAAGAAATCGCGGACGGCATTCATCCGCGCGATGGCCTGCTCCGCCCGCTCGAAGCGAAACATGGCGTTCAGCACAGCTTCGATGGTCGGATGTTTGACGGTAGCAATACGCTTCCGATTGCCCTGCTCCATAAGCCTTCCCTGGCTAATTCATAGAACCATAATATAACAGAAAAATACAGGAATACAAGAGATTGATTAGGGATTTTCAGTTCTTTATGCTTCGCCTCTCCCGTGTGCGGGAGAGGCAGGAAATCCGAGCCAATAAATTGGCATATATCCCCTTGAAGCAAGTAAGATCGTCATCGCCCGAATTGCGAAGCAATTATAGAGCTTGCCCCTGCGAAGGCAGCGGGCGATCCATTCTTCCGGTATGCATGGATTCCCCTAT
>JAHFPR010000142.1 GCA_023269645.1 Alphaproteobacteria bacterium
TTCCTCTACACGGTGGACGTGGCCTTCGCGGCAGTGGGCTATGCGATGACTTTCCGCATCCTCAATGCGCATATCCGCTCTGTGGAGCCGACCGTATTCGGCTGGGTGATCTGCCTGGTGTGCTATCCGCCATTCTGGAGCGGGCTGTTCTATAACAATTATTTTGATTACAGCAGCGACACTTCCTGGGGCAAATGGCTGTGGGATTACCCCCTCTTTTATGTGCCGTGGGCACTGGCGATCTGCGGCTGCATCGCCGCCTATTCCTGGGGGACGCTGGCGATGGGTTACCGCTTCTCCAACCTCACCTATCGCGGGCTTATCACCTCCGGCCCCTACCGCTTCACCAAGCACCCGGCCTACGTGTTCAAGAACACGAGCTTCTGGCTGATCTCCGTGCCGTTCATCGGCGGCGAGCCTGTTGCCGTGGTGATCCGCCATTGCCTGCTGCTGTTCGGGGTGAACCTGATCTATTACTTCCGCGCGCGGACAGAGGAACGCCACCTGCTCAATTACCCGGAATACAAGCAATATTGCCAGTGGATGGACGAGCATGGCTGGTTCCGCTTCCTGCGCCGCGTCCCGTGCTTCGACTGGCGCACCTCCGAGCGGGTAAACGTGAAAGCCTGGTGGCGGCAGGAAAATGGCGGGCGGGCTTGAGTTCTCCCGTCATTCCGGTGGTGTCCCCGTCATTCCCGCACCCTCCTCCGTCATACCAGCGAAAGCTGGTATCCAGCCAAAGCCGCGTCTGCGGCGAAAAAGATACCTTCAGCGTCGCAGACACTCCGCGCCGGATTCCAGCTTTCGCTGGAATGACAATGAAATAATTTTCACCCTTCTGGATTCAAGGTAATCTTATCCACAGCCGTCATTATTATTAATATGTTGAAATATAGCGATATTATAAATCCATACTGCGATGCAGCACCGCCATTCATTTTTATACTTCTTTATGCTTGACATTATCCGCCTGTTATGGTACTTTAATAATACTTTCTTCTTATTCTTTGCTAAGTACAGACCACTAAAAACACTTCTGTTTTAACCTGGTCTTCTTATCTGTCCCAGACAGTGTGATTGAAAGGACATAACTATCATGGCCGCTCCCACTCACGGTATCGTTTACAAGTTCGTCGTGTTCATCGCCATCGTCGTATTCCTTGGAAGCAGTTTCATCGGAGTTCGACTGATCAAGGCCATTGACAACTCGACCAAGGCGATCGAGAAAGTCAACACGTCCGGCAAACGACTTTGCAAGACGTGGAATTGCGACGAGTAACCACACCGCGGTACAAAATAATGTCCGTATTAATCCTCGCCACAAGCCGGGATTTTAGACTTTGAAAAATAAGTCATGCCACGCTAAAAACGAAAGATAATCGTTCTGCTGTCTCTGGAGGAAAAAGGAAAGAAGAAGTACACCGCGGTGTTTTTCTTTCCCCCATCCCTCCAGAGGCAGTAGTTATTTTACCCCCCCCGATTCCCCCGTTTTCCCACACAAAACCCCACCAGCATACCCCGCCCAAGGCACTTTGGCGCACGCTTCAGCCTGGAATGTTCTCGATTGAATCCTGCGCTGGAAACAGAAGATACCGTCATTTCAGCGAAAGCTGGAATCCAGCCTAAGCCGCGTCTGCGGCGAGAATGCTCTGGCAGTTAGCCCCCCATTATCACAATCACAGCCGTTCGCTTTCAGCGGCGTGGACACGCCGCGCTGGATTCCCGCTTTCGCGGGAATGACATAAGATTATCGCCGAATCAATCAGCCGCTATCCCTTCAGCAGCGCGATCAGCAGGTTTCTGGCCGCTTCCCGCTCGGCGAGGCGTTTGGATGTGCCGCCGCCCAGCGCGCCCTTGTGGCCTTTCACGGAGGCTTCCACAGTGAAGCGCGGCGCGTGCGAAGGCCCTTCCTGCCCCACCAGCTTATAAGCGGGCAGCGGCAGCTTGCGCGATTGCGCCCATTCCTGCAGCCCGGTTTTGGGGTCTTTCGGCGGCTCGCTCATATGGATGGCGAGCGGCGCAATGTACCGCTCCACCCACGCTTCCACCGGAGCCATGCCGCTGTCGAGGTACATCGCCGCGATCACCGCTTCCAGAACATTCTCCAGATTGGCGGGGTTGCCCCGGCCACCCGCCGCTTCCTCGCCCGCGCCGAGCCGCATATGCCGGTGAATGCCGCATTGCTGCGCCACCAGTGCCAGGGCTTCCCCGCACACCAGCGCGGCGCGGCGCTTGGCAAGCGCGCCCTCTTTTTCTTCCGGATAGGAGCGGTAGAGATATTCGGAAACGGCCATATCCAGCACCGCGTCGCCCAGGAATTCCATCCGCTCATAATGCGCGGCAGCGCGGTTATCCCCCGCGACGCTGGGATGGGTAAGTGCCTGCTGCAACAGTGCCTGGTTGCGGAAGCGGTATCCCAGTTTCAGTTCTTCCACCATCGTTATTTCCCCTCCGGCAGCGGCTGAAATATCCGCTCCGTTCTGAGTGTATACGGCCATTGCCAGAGTTTCCAGAGCGATCCTTTCGTGGAAATAAAAATCACCTCGGCGCGGCCAACGAGATTTTCCGCCGGGATGAACCGGACTTCCCTGAAGCGGCTATCCATCGAGTGGTCGCGGTTATCGCCCATCACGAAATATTTTCCGTCCGGCACGGTGAATTCCTCGGTGTTATCCGCCTCGCCTTCCGAAACATCATCCAGCACCTCATGGGTCACGCCGTTGGGCAGCGTTTCGATATAGCGCGGAATGCTGTGCGCCGTGCCGTCCTCGTCTTCATCCCTGAAATCCTCAATGCGCTTGCGCGGCGCGATAACCCCATTGATATAAAGCTCGCCGTGCTTCACCTGCACACGATCCCCCGGCAGGCCGATGAGCCGCTTGATGAAATCCGTCCGCACTTCCAGCGGTGGGCGGAACACCAGAATATCCCCACGCTTCGGCAGCGCGCCGCCTTTGCGGCCATCATAGAGTTTAATGCCAAGCGGGAAGGAATAGCGGCTGTAGCCATAGCTGTGCTTGGAAACAAAGAGAAAATCACCGATGAGCAGCGTGGGTTTCATGGAACCGGAGGGAATATGGAACGGCGCGTAAACGAAACTGCGGAACAGGATCGGCAGGGTTATGCAGATGATAATCAGGAATGTCCAGGTTTCGTGGAACGGCTTTCCGGCTTCGGTTATCTTTGCTGCAGCGGCGGGTTTTGTCGGTGCGGAGGCCGATACGCGGGAGGGCGTGGTGGCAACAGTTTTGGAAACCGGCCTGGAAGCCGCCGGTTTAGGAACAGGCTTCGTGGTGGCCTTGGCAGGAGCTTTCCTGGCGGTTTTCTTGGAGGTTGTGGTCATGGCCGATTTTTTCCGGGCGTTGTCTGGCTAGGGTTTAACGCGCCTGAAGGAAAATTGCCACTTTTTTATTGCCGCAGCGCATTTGCCGACCAGCACCATGAAATTTCCCGCCATAACCAGAACTGAACAGACCTGACCTATAACCTAATCCCTTGCCAGCCGGGTTTTCCTATGTTAAAAGTCCCCCAACTTGGTCGCACCATCGTGCGCCGATATTAAAAATACTACTTATAAAACAATAGTTTATGGGAAAAAAAATCAGCACCCCGCTGCTCTGCCGCCGTTATGCTTCGGCGTTGCTTGATCTGGCGGAAAAAGAAAAAAGCAGCGTCCGCGTCGCGGAAGAACTGGCGCAGATTGCTGGGCTGGGCGATACTTCCCCCGCCTTCCGCACCGTTATGAAAGACCCCACCCTGAACCGCAGCGAAGTGGCGCGGGCGATGGAGAAAATCCTGACGGATGCGCAGGCTTCCCGCCTCCTTGTGAATTTCTGCGTAGCACTCGCCGGGAATGGCCGCCTCCGCTTCCTGCCTGAAATCGCCGCCGCTTTCCACACGCTTGCTGCGGAACATCGCGGGGAACTGCGGGCGGAAATCATTTCCGCCGCGCCGCTTCAGGCCGCGCAGGTGAATCATATCACCGACAACCTTGGCAAAGCGGTCGGAAGGAAGGTGGTTCCGGTAACGAAAGTGGATCAGCGGGTACTCGGCGGCTTCACGGTGAAGCTCGGATCGCGGATGCTGGATGCCTCGCTCGCGGGAAAACTGGATCGGCTGAAGCTGCATTTGAAGATGGAAAGTAGGGTATAAGGATGTAAGGGTGTAAGGATGTAAGGGGAAATCGCTTACATCCTTGAATCCTTGAATCCTTACACCCTTTTAGAAAATGTAAACTAAAGGAAAGGTATTACCCCCATGCAAATCCGTGCTGCGGAAATTTCGGACATCCTCAAAAACCAGATCGCGGGGTTTTCCGCAGAAACAGAGCTGGCGGAAATCGGAACCGTGCTCTCGGCGGGGGACGGCATCGCAAAAGTCTACGGGCTGGACGATGTGCAGGCAGGCGAGCTGGTGGAATTCCCCGGCGGCGTGATGGGTATGACGCTGAACCTGGAAGAAGATAATGTTGGTATCGTGCTGTTCGGCGACACGCGGAAAATCAAGGAAGGTGCGACCGTCAAGCGCACCGGGAAAATCGTGGAAGTGCCGGTGGGCAAGGAGCTTCTGGGGCGCGTGGTGGATGCGCTCGGCCAGCCGATTGACGGCAAGGGCGCACTCAAAACCAAGCAGATGGGGCTGGTGGAGCGCAAGGCTCCCGGCATTATTGCGCGGAAATCCGTGCATGAGCCAGTGCAGACAGGCATCAAATCCATTGACGGGCTGATCCCCATCGGGCGCGGCCAGCGCGAGCTTATCATCGGCGACCGCCAGACCGGCAAAACCGCTATCGCCATTGATACCATCCTCAACCAGAAAGCCGCACACAAGGGCAAGGACGAAAGCAAGAAGCTCTATTGTATCTATGTGTGCGTGGGGCAGAAGCGTTCCACCGTGGCGCAGATTGTGAAGCGGCTGGAGGCTGAAGGCGCGATGGAGTATACCATTGTGGTCGCGGCCACCGCGTCCGAGGCGGCGGCGTTGCAATTCCTCGCGCCCTATACCGGCTGCGCGATGGGCGAATATTTCCGCGATCACGGGATGCACGCCGTCATTATCTACGACGATCTCTCCAGGCACGCTGTGGCGTACCGCGAGATGTCGCTGCTGCTGCGCCGTCCGCCGGGACGCGAGGCCTATCCCGGCGACGTGTTCTATATCCATTCGCGCCTGCTGGAACGCGCGGCGAAAATGTCGGACGAAATGGGCGCAGGTTCGCTCACGGCACTGCCGATCATCGAAACCCAGGCCGGCGACGTTTCCGCCTATATCCCCACCAACGTGATTTCCATCACCGACGGGCAGATCTTCCTCGAAACCGACCTGTTCTACAAGGGTGTGCGGCCTGCGGTGAACGTGGGGCTTTCGGTGAGCCGCGTGGGTTCCTCCGCGCAGATCAAAGCGATGAAGCAGGTGGCGGGCAAGATCAAGCTGGAACTCGCGCAATACCGCGAGA
>JAHFPR010000143.1 GCA_023269645.1 Alphaproteobacteria bacterium
AATACGCGCTGGCCACCTATTACATTCTCGCGCCCGCCGAGTGCTCCTCCAACCTCGCGCGGTACGATGGTGTGCGCTACGGCTGGCGCACGAAGGAACAGTGCAACTCGCTGGATGAGCTTTACGAACGCACCCGCGCGGAGGGTTTCGGGGCAGAGGTGAAGCGGCGCATCCTCATTGGAACGTATGTGCTCTCGCATGGCTATTACGACGCGTATTACGTGCGGGCGCAGAAAATCCGCACACTCATCACACGTGATTTCCGCGAGGCGTTTGCGAAGGTGGATGCCATCCTCACCCCCACCGCGCCCACGCCCGCGTTTGCCATCGGCGAAAATACGGACGATCCCGTCACCATGTACCTCAACGACGTGTTCACCATCCCCGCTTCGCTCGCCGGGCTGCCGGGAATGTCGGTTCCTGCGGGAGTATCTTCGGATGGTTTACCACTCGGTTTACAAGTGCTTGCCGCGCCGTTTTGCGAACAGACCGTGTTCAATGTCGGGCTGGCACTGGAACAGGCGGCGGGGTTCAACGCTGTGCCGGAGGGGATTTAGGCCGCATACACCCGTTTGAAGCGTTTTCCCAGCCGCGTGAGGATTTCGTAGCCGATCGTGCCCGCGCGGGTGGCGGCTTCGTCCACACTCATGCTGTTTACGCCGAGCAATTCCGCCTCGGAAGCGGCGGTGAGCTTGCCTTCCGGCACATCGGAAATATCGAGCACCACCATATCCATCGAAACGCGCCCCGCCACCGGCACTTTCACCCCCGCAACGCGCGCCCACGCGCCATTTCCGGAAAGTGAGCGCAGGTAGCCATCCGCATAACCAACCGGTAGAACAGCAAGCCGCCCGCCCTTTTGCACCGCATAACTCGCGCCATAGCCCACGGAACCTGCGCGATCCACCGTGCGTATCTGCAGAATTTTCGCGCGGAGCGTAACGGCAGGGGCGAGCGGACTCTCCCCTGAATAATACGGGTTGATGCCGTACAGCGCGCAGCCGGGGCGCACCATATCAAAATGATAGCAGGCATCGGCAAGGCATCCGCCGGAATTGGCCAGAGAATATTTCGTTCCCGTAATGATCGTGCGCAGCTGGTTAAAAAACTTCAGCTGCTCATGGTTCATCAAGCTCTCCCGGTCGCTGGAACAGGCGAGGTGGCTCATCACAGCCTGCACATCCAGCCCACGCAGTTTTTCCGGTGTGCGCACCAGGGCTTCCGCCTCGCTTATGGAAAGGCCAAGGCGGTTCATTCCGGTATCAATATGCATCATGGCAGGCAGGGCGGAAGGCGCGCCCACCGCCATCACGCTCCAGCGGCTTATCTGTTCCAGCGTGTTCAGGACAGGGATAAGGTGGTGTTCCAGAAACACCTGCTCCTGCCCGAAGCGCACACCGTGAAACACCGCGATAGTAGCAGATGGCAGACCGATGCGAAGTTCCACCGCCTCATCCAGCGTCGCCACGAAAAACAGGCGGCAGCCTTCCTTTACTAACCGTTCCGCTACCGGAATAACACCCAGCCCGTAGGCATCCGCCTTCACCACAGCAGCGGCTTCAGCGGGAGCAACGCGCGTGGCAATCAGGCGGTAGTTGGCGGCAATCGCATCCAGATGGACGGTCAGCGTGGCGTCGGCATAATGCATAGTCTTACCCTTGACATAGATAGCAGCGTCATGCCCTGAATCGCGGAGCGATTCTAGGGGCATCCATCTTGCCGCATATTCGTTGAAACATGGATCGCCCTAGAATTGCCTTCGGCAATTCAGGCGATGACGATTTATTGTATGGCAGGTAAACCTCCTAAAGCTCTATTGGAGAAGGCTCATAATCTTTTTTAAGTACTCCGAACGCATTAAATGTGTTTGTCGGAGTATGTTCAATGGCATTGTGAGGAGAATTCTGCTGATAATCCGGTACAGCATCCATGAACTGCGTGGTCGCCCCGTTGAATACGAATTGCACGTTGCCCACCGGCCCGTTACGGTGCTTGGCGATGATGATGTCCGTTTTATTCTTCACCGCTTCGTAGCGTTCCCCGTTTTTCACCACCCATTCTTCCCATATTTTCATGTCGATGTCGTAAGACGCACTGTTCTGGTCGGGTGTGGCGGGCATGGTGCGCTCCAGATAATAGGCTTCGCGGTAAATGAACATCACGACGTCGGCATCCTGCTCAATGCTGCCCGATTCGCGGAGATCGGAGAGTTGCGGACGCTTGTTCTCACGGTTTTCCACCTGGCGGGAGAGCTGGGAAAGCGCGAGAACCGGGATATTCAACTCCTTGGCAATCGCTTTCAGCCCCATCGTGATTTCGGAGATTTCCTGTACACGATTCTGCTGGGATTGATCGGAAACGCCGCGCAGCAATTGCAGGTAATCCACCACCAGCAGGCTGAGGTTGTGCTTGCGCTTGAGCCGACGCGCGCGGGTGCGCACCGCCGCGATGGTCTGGGCGGGGGTGTCGTCAATGAACACCGGCAGCGTGTGCAGTTGCGCCTGGCCTTGCAGGAGCCTGGAAAAATCCTCCCTGGCGAGCTTCCCGCGCCGGATATTGCTGGCATCCAGTGCCGTCACCATCGCCAGCATACGCGTGGAAAGCTGCTCGGACGACATTTCCAGCGACACAAACCCCACCGCAGGTGCTTCTTTCGGGAAATCGGCGTTATCCGCGTTCTGCGCAAGCTGTTCCGAATGCTCCTTCTGCAGCACTTTCGCCGCGTTGAAAGCAAGGTTCAGTGCCAGTGCTGTTTTGCCCATCGAAGGACGCGCGGCGAGGATGATGAGATCGGAATTCTGCAAGCCACCCAATATGTTATCCAGCCCGTGAAAGCCCGTGGAAATGCCGCTGACCTTGCGGTGGCGCGCGGCATCCGCGCTTTCAATCGCGCGCTGGACAGAACCGCGCAGCCCGTGGAAATTCGTATCGCTGCTGCCTTCGCTGGCCAGGGTGAACAGGCGATGCTCGGCGCGCTCAATCTGCTCGGAGGCGCGCTTTTCGCCACCGCTCTCATATGCCTCCGTCACCATATCCGTGCCGATGGTGATGAGCGAGCGGCTGATGGCGAGGCTGTAGACGATGCTGGCGTGGCTGCGGATGTCGAGGATGGAGCCGCCCAGCCCCGCGAGTTTGGCGAGGTACGCCGCGCCGCCCAGTTCCGTCAGCCCCGCATCGCTGTCGAACAGGCTTTTGAGCGTGACGGGCGTGGCGATGAGGCCGCGATCCGTAAAGCGTTCAATCGCCTCAAAAATACGGCGGTGCACCGGCTCATAGAAATGCTCCGGGCGCAGGAAATCGCCGATGCGGTTCAGGCTTTCGTTGTTGACAAGGATCGCACCGAGCGCGGCCTGCTCCGCCTCCAGATTGTACGGAGCCTCACGGTAGGCGGGCGATGCCGCAGAAGCGGTATCGTTGGCGGCTTTCTGCTTGCTGGCCGGTGCGGGCATCTGGTTCTATCTCCGTTGCGGAGATGCAGCTTACTCCATCCCCTCGCCCACGGCAAGGGGATGGAGTGCACAGATGCCGCCTAGACGATGTGGATGTCCGATTCCACGATGGAGGCCACGCCGGTGAGCGTTACCGTGCCTGCGCTGTCCGTAATCACGCCGCCGGAGAAGGCCGCCACCACATCCGCCGCCGCCGCAAACAGGCTCGCCGCGAAAGTGAGGAGATCGGTTCCCGAAACGAAATCCGTGACGGTATCATTGCCGTGGAGCGCGCCGAAAATGAAGTTGTCCGCGCCGTCGCCGCCCGTGAGGGTGTCGTTACCAAGCTCGCCGTAGATCACGTCCACGCCGCCGCCGCCGTTCAGGCTATCCGCGCCCTGGCCGCCGTGAATGGAGTCATCGCCAAGATCGCCGAACACCGAATCATCGCCGACGTTGCCATTGACGAAATCGTCGCCCGCACCGCCGTGTACACTGGCATCGTCGCCCTGGCCACCGCTGACACGGTCATTGCCGATATTGCCGTTGAGGGTGTCGCTGCCGCCGTTGCCATTGAGGGTATCGCTGCCCTGGCCGCTGAGCACGGTATCGCTGCCGTTGCCGCCCAGCACCGAATCATCGCCCTGGTTGCCGTTGAGGCTGTCATTGCCATCGCCACCGGTAATATCATCGTTTCCGCCCAGGCCGAGCACGGTATCGTCGGAGGACGAACCCGTCAGGTTATCATCCCCGCTGCTGGCGGAGTTATCCTCGGACGTATCGCCGCTGCCGCCGCCGGAAGAGGTCAGCACGTTGCTGGCGGAAAGGTTCACATCCGTGCCGGCAATCGCCAGGTTGATGGTTCCGCCGATGACGCTGGCGAAGGTGTGGTTGGCGTTATAGACGATCGTAAAATCCGAAAAATGCAGGCTTGTGTTGGTGAGGTCGAGCTTGTCGCCCTCCGCCGCGCTGAAATCCAGCGCACCGCCGGAAACTACGCCGCCAGCACCGCCGGGCGCAGTGAACACGAAGGTATCCGCGCCATTGCCGCCAACGAGGATGGCGGGGGAAATCTGGCCGCCTGCCGTGACTGCCTTCAGCGTGTCATTGCCGCCGAAACCGAATACATAGTTGGTGGTGATGGTGGGGGTGATGGTATCCGCACCGTCTGTGCCGTCAATGCCGTGGGTGGGAACGGAAAAGGACGTGCCGGGCACGGTGATGTTGAAGGTGTAGGGAACCAGCGGCGTGATCGGTGATGGACTCAGCCCCAGAGTGCTGCGTGTAGCCTGTTCGATAACATTGGACATTAATATCTCTCCCAAATAGTGTTAAAATTCCTCAAGCGCGGTGCTTATAGAAGAGCGATCCGGAAAATGCAAGCGAATTCCCGCGCCGCCTTGCACCGCCGTTCCCGGCGTGGTACAATGCAGCCTATTGGGGAGTTCTGCCACGCCATGCCGATACGCAACACCGCCATGCTTTTCCTGAAGGAAGCCGTCCTCGCGGTGGCGGTTGCCTTTATCCTGCTGCTGCCCGGCAGCGGCGAGCGCACCCCGATCAACGTGTTCGAGCGGAGTTCCCCGACCTCCGCCGCGCATTATATGGCAGGCAGCTACCTCGCCGCGCGTTTCGCCGAACAGCACCATCTGATGCCGCAGGCGGCGGCTTATTACCGCAAGGCACTCGCGCAGGATGCGGAGAATGAGGATCTGCTCGCAACCACCTACGAGCTTATGGCTTTTTCCGGCGATTTCGAGAAGGCGCGCTCGCTCGCGGGGTTACACGCAGAAAAGGATAAAAATGCCACGCTCGCCCACCTGCTGCTGGCACTGGATCGTTTCCAGCGCGGCGATCTGGCGGGGGCAGAAAAAACGCTCGCCGCCCTTCAGCCGCAGGGCGATGCCCACGCCAGCGAACTGGAGAAAACCGCCGTGTCCCTCGTGCTGGCCTGGGCGGAAGCGGGCGAAGGCAGAACCCCGGAAGCTGCGGCACGGCTTGATCTGATCGTGGACGGCC
>JAHFPR010000144.1 GCA_023269645.1 Alphaproteobacteria bacterium
AGCGATTCCAGCTTGGCGCGGGTGAGCTTGATGTTCAGGTGCTTCGGCCCGGAAGCGTCCGCCGTGACGTAGGGCAGATTGACATCCGTTTCCTTCGCGGAGGAAAGCTCGATCTTCGCCTTTTCAGCGGCTTCCTTCAGGCGTTGCAGTGCCAGCGTATCCTTGCGGAGATCAATGCCGGATTCCTTCTTGAACTCATCCGCGAGGTAATCCAGGATGCGCATATCGAAATCCTCGCCGCCGAGGAACGTATCGCCGTTGGTGGATTTCACCTCGAACACGCCGTCCCCGATTTCGAGCACGGATACATCGAACGTGCCGCCGCCGAGATCGAACACCGCGATGGTCTTCGCGGCGGATTTTTCGAGGCCGTAGGCGAGTGCAGCCGCTGTCGGCTCATTAATAATGCGGAGCACTTCCAGCCCGGCGATTTTGCCGGCATCCTTGGTGGCCTGACGCTGGGCATCGTTGAAATAGGCGGGTACGGTGATCACCGCCTGCTCCACCTTCTCGCCGAGGTAGCTCTCCGCCGTTTCCTTCATCTTCTGGAGCACGGCGGCGGAAATCTTGCTGGGAGCCTGCTTATCCCCGCGCACGGAAACCCACGCATCCCCGTTATCCGCCTTCACGATTTTATACGGAACCAGCTTCTGGTCTTTCTGCGTGATCGGGTCTTCATACTTGCGGCCAATAAGACGCTTGATAGCGAACAGGGTGTTCTCCGGATTGGTGATGGCCTGGCGCTTGGCGGGGTCGCCGACAAGCTGCTCGCCGGAAGCGGTGAATGCCACAATTGAGGGCGTGGTGCGCTTGCCTTCCGCATTTTCGATGACTTTTACATTTTTGCCATCCATCACGGCCACGCAGGAGTTGGTGGTTCCAAGATCAATCCCGATTACTTTTGCCATAATTTATAACCCGTTGTTATTGTTATACAATACTGCCAATAAGCTGTATCTCCAGCTTCGTCCAACCCTTTATATAAGTAAGGTTTTTCCGATTACAAGGGGAGCGGGGCATCCGAATCGGCAACTAATAATTTGACAAACGCACATTCCGCAGGAAGAATGAGTGCGCCCGCGCGGAGCGATTCCCGTGGGTTTTTCAAGCTATTTCCACGGAGAGAAACTACATGAAAGCTACAAAATTCCTTCTGGTGTGCAGCACGTTTGCGCTGCTTGGGTTAACAGCGGCACATACGACAGCGGCACACGCGGAAGACAAGCCCGCCGTCGGTGCGAAACCCGCAACTGCGGTTGCCCCGGCTCCTGCGGCGGCGGTTCCTGCAACCGATAAGCCCGTTGAGAAAGGGGTGGATGGTTACGAGAAAGACTACAGCGAATGCTACGAACAGGCCGATACCAAATCCGCCAGCGACGAAAGCAAGTGGAGCCAGTATTTCAAAACCTGTATGCAGGGTAAAGGCTATGAAACGGATGACGGCGCAGATGAAGAAGGCGCGGCTCCGGATGCCGGGAAAACTTCTGTTGCCCCGGTTGATGCCGGGAAGTCGGGTGCTGCCGCTCCGGCTGCTGCAGTCAAAACGCCTGCCGCTCCGGTGGATGCCGGCAAGGCTGCGCCTGTTGCTCCCAAGAAGCAGTAATATCGGGCTTTTTCCCGACAGTAAGGCATAGGTGGACGCAAGGGCGGGAGGACATTCCCGCCCTTCATTTTTTGTGCGCTGTTGCGATATAAAATACAGGTAGCGCATCATTTTGTTTTTTTCCACATCTGTCATCCCCGGACAAGCCGGGGATGACAGTGTTCCAAATGATGCGCCACTGCAATGCGATATAAATTGTCATTCTTCCGCAACTGCGCTATGCTTGTGCGGTAAGGAGAGTATGGGTATGGAAGAACAGGATCGGCTGGAGCTTGCGCTGGCGAAGGCGCATAGCGCAGTCTATGAGTGGGATACGGAAGACGACCGCATCACGTGGATCGGGAATCTGGAAAACGTGATCTGCGTCAGCGATGCCGGGCGCATCGCCTGCAAAGATGATCTGATTGCCTGTATCCATCCGGAAGATCGCGAAAAATTCCTCACCTCGCTGGAAGCCAGCCTGGAGGGGCGTGGCGATTATACCAAAAGCTACCGCATCCGCCTCGCGGACGGAACCACCATCCCCGTCACCGACAAGGGCACGGTGTATGATGATGACGGCCATATGCTGCTGGTCGGCACACTTTCCTCGCCGATTCTGCAAACGCCGATGAGCACCATGATCCTCCCCGCCACCACGGTGATGGGGCGCGATACCCACTACAGCACGGATTACGCCCGCCCGCAATTCCTCGATCAGTTGTGCGCAGCGTTCGCTACCAGCACGTTCACGGGGAAAAATAACGTGCTGCTGCTGGTTTCCATTGATAACCTGCCAATGCTGATGACCTGGTATTCCCTGGAATTCGCCGACCGCGTGATGGCAGCACTGGAGTTCAACCTCACCGACCTGCTGCGCAAAGGGGATGTCATCAACCGCACAGCGATTGACCAGTTCTCCATCATCCTCAAGAACCATTCGGAGGGCGAAGCGGAGCTGGTGGTAGACCGCATCCTGCGCCGCATCCAGCTTTATAACAATCCTTCGTTCGAGGAGCCGATCCACCTGCGCTGTTCCCTCGGCAGTGTGCAGTTCCCCGCAGATGCCGATAGCGCGGATGATGCGATGAACAAAGCCTATCTGGCACTGGCGAGCGCGCGCGACAAGCGCAACGAGTTCCACGTGGATTACCGCCGCGCGCGGCGCGAAAATCTGGATGTGAAAGAGGAAACCGGGCGGATGCGCCATATGCAGGCAGCCTTCCGGGATCGCCGTATCAAGCTCGCCTACCAGCCGATTGTTCTCGCCAAGGACGGCAAGATCAAGGGTTACGAATGCCTGCTCCGCATCAATTATGAAGACGGTGAAACCGGCTCGCTCGGCGAGCTTATCCCCATCGCGGAGAAAATGGGCAT
Source organism: Alphaproteobacteria bacterium (assembly GCA_023269645.1). Taxonomy (GTDB): domain Bacteria; phylum Pseudomonadota; class Alphaproteobacteria; order Rickettsiales; family UBA8987; genus JAHFPR01. The sequence continues at coordinate 2,960 of JAHFPR010000144.1, forward strand.
CATTGATATGGTGGATCAGTATGTGCTGGAGGAGGTGGTGGCGGAGCTTGCGAACTATCCGGAGATTCCCTCGCTCAGCTTCAATGTTTCCAACCTCACCACCAACAATCCGAAGTGGCTGAAGCACTGCACCAAGCTGCTGAAGGAATGCGACGTGGCCAGGCGGCTCATCGTTGAAATTACGGAAACCGCCGCGCAGAGCGATATGCGGCAGACCGCCTATTTCGTCGCCGCGCTTCAGGAAATGGGCTGCCAGGTGGCACTGGACGATTTCGGTGCTGGCTACACCAACTTCCGGCAGCTTAAAAGCCTCTCGGTGGATATGGTGAAGATTGACGGCTCCTATATCCTGGGGCTGCAGAACAATTCCGAAAACCTGCTGTTCATCAAAACCCTGCTGGAATTCAACCGCGCCTACGGGCTGGCGACTATTGCCGAATGTGTGGAGAGCGGAGAAGTGGCGAAAATCCTGATGGATATAGAAGTGGATTACCTCCAGGGCAATTATTTCGGCGCAGCGGATACCGCGCGCTCCTGGGCGGGCGAAAAACACTCCATCGAGGAACGCAAGCGGTAAGGGTTGCTTCATTCCACCGCCAGCAACTCGGCGAGTTTCACCCCGAACACGGCGGCGAGAATCGCCAGCATATCGAGGTCAAGCTGCCGCCTGCCCATTTCGTAATAATCGAGGGTTTGCGGGTAGATGTGCGCTTTATCCGCACACTCGTGCAGCGTCATCTGCCGCGTCACCCGCATCCGGTGAATGTTCTCGCCGAGCGCGCGGCGGAGTTCCCGCAGTTCTTTTATTTCCGGCCTGGAAGTGGATCGCTGAGGCTTCATTGTCTGGCTCCTTTGTTGTGAAACAAAACGGCTACCAGTTGCCTGGTAGCCGGGAGTTCAAACGACTGCAAACATTCAGCCGCCATGCCCTTTAGCTTGCGCCTGGACATAGGCATGGCCTCCCGGCCAGAGGGCGGGAAGCAAAAAACACCCATAAAACGGTGGGTGCGCCGATGTATGCAGAGAGGTTTGAGGCTCCCGGAGGCTTATGCCCCTGCGCAAAGCATACCCCGCGCCGCGCTGCAAGTAAAGGCCGCTCCGCCCCCGCCTGCGGGGGAGGCAGTAAATCCGAGCGAGTTTACTCGCCGGATTTGCGGAGGGGGGTTGCTTTCGCGGCAAGAAATACCCCCTCCGGATTTCGTAAACTCACTCCGTTCGCCAACGAAATCCTCCTCCCCCGCAAGCGGTGGAGGAGGAAACAAATGCCGCCTCTCCCCCGCAGGCGGGGGAGGAAAAAAATGATGCTCCCTGTTTGCCTGCGGAAATTTCTGTACGTAAAGGTTGCGCCTGGTTATGCTGTGGCCTCCCGCCGGATGAGGAATCGCCATGCCTAAAAAAACCCTTCTGCTGATCGTTGCCGTGCTCGGTATCGCGTATTACGCCTACGGCCATTTCATGCCGCATGGCTCCAGCGCGGGCGGCGGGGCGATGTCTCCGCCTCCTTCGGTGGGCGTGGCGGAAGTCATCGCGCGCGGGGTGCGGCCATGGCATGAATTTTCCGGCAGGCTCGCGGCGGTGGATCGCGTGGAGATTCGCCCGCGCGTTTCGGGGGTGATTGATTCCGTGCATTTCAAAAATGGCGCGCTGGTGAACAAGGGCGACCTGCTGTTCGTGATTGATCCGCGCCCTTTCCAGGCGGTGCTGCAGGCCGCCGTGGCGCGCGCCGATTATGCCGATTCCGAATACCGTCGCGCGCGTTCGCTGATGAAGGACAAGGCGATGCCGCAGCATGATTTCGACCAGAAGCGCAACGATGCCGAAGTGGCGCAGGCGGAGCTGGCAACCGCCCGGCTCAATCTGGAATATACGCAGGTGAAATCCCCCATTGCGGGCAGGGCGGGGCGCGCGGAAATCACCGAGGGGAACCTGGTGCAGGCGGGCGCGTCGCTGCTCACCACCGTGGTTTCCAGCGACCCGGTTTATGCCGATTTCGAGGTGGATGAAAATACGTACCTCCGGTTTAGTACTGCGCCTGCGGGTGACGGGGAAATCCCCGTGATGATGGGGCTGGCTATGGAGGAGGGCGCGCCGCGCGCCGGCCATATCGAATCCTTTGATAATCTTCTGGATAGTGCCTCCGGAACCATCCGCGCGCGGGCGGTTTTCGATAATAAGGACGGCGCGCTCGTGCCAGGCCTGTTCGCGCGCATCCGCCTCGGCGATCCGGAAAAAACGAAGGCACTGCTGATTACCGACCGCGCCATCGGAACCGACCAGAGCAAGAAATTCGTGCTGGTGGTGGGCGCGGATAACAAAACCGAACACCGCGAAGTGAAGCTCGGCGCGCTGGCGGAGGGCTTACGCATCGTGGAAGACGGACTGAAGCCCGGCGAGAAAATTATCGTGAGTGGAATGCAGCGCGTGATGATGCCCGGCCAGCCGGTTACGCCGGAAGTGGTGGGG
>JAHFPR010000145.1 GCA_023269645.1 Alphaproteobacteria bacterium
TATTATATCGGCGGTATCATCAAGCACGCGAAGGCCATCAACGCGTTCACCAACGCCAGCACTAACAGCTACAAGCGCCTGATTCCGGGGTTTGAAGCACCGGTGCTGCTGGCCTATTCGGCGCGCAACCGCTCGGCCTCCATCCGCATTCCCTACGCGGCCAGCCCGAAAGGCAAGCGCATCGAAGTCCGTTTCCCCGATCCCTCGGCGAATCCGTATCTCGGTTTCGCGGCGATGCTGATGGCGGGTATTGACGGCATCGAGAACAAAATCCATCCCGGCGAGGCGATGGACAAGAACCTCTATGATCTGCCGCCTGAAGAGCTGAAAGATGTTCCGACCGTGTGCCGTTCGCTGCGCGATGCGATGACCGCGTTGCAGGAGGATCGTGCCTTCCTCGAAAAGGGCGATGTGTTCACGGCGGATATGATTGATGCCTATATCGAGCTGAAGATGGAAGAAATCTACGAGTGGGAACATACCCCGCACCCGATTGAGTTCCGGAATTACTACAGCGTGTAGTCCTCCGTCATTGTGAGCGGCAGTGAAGCAACCCAATCTTGTCATGCCGTCGTATGACGGCATCTGGCTTTTTCCAGACCCCGGCATTCGCCGGGGTGACAGTGCTGGATTGCTTCGGTCGTTCTACTCCCTCGCAATGACGAATTCTTCCAGAAATCCCTTTCTGTAAACGATTCATTAATCTTTCTGTGGTAGAGTATGCGGAATATTACTCCTTAATGCCAAACCCAATCAGGAAAGTACAATGGACAATAACGAAATCACAGCCAGGCTGGAAAAAATCGTTGGGCGGTCGGTACGCGCGCCTGAGGATAATGCCGGAGCCTATCGTTTTGAAGCGGATAGCAATTATGCTGCGTCTATGGTGGTACGAACCATCAATGCAGCGATGGAAATGGCGAAATTGGAACAACTCGCCCGTTATAACCCGGATTATGGTCTGATGCATCGAGATATTGTAGTGGCCATTGATCCGCAGGGCTTGCTGGATGGTGATGGTTTTACGCATAAAGCAGTGGAACACCGCGATGCTGAGGGAACAACCAAAAACACCGTGTTTCTGCAGATGAACTGGGATACTGAAAACAAACTGGAAGTGCTGGAACGCATCGCGCGTTCTGTTCAGAGTGCGGTGAGATTGTCGGAGCGGGCACAAGGTGAAGGCGGGAGTCGGGAATAACGGTTAAGCAGCCCCATATTCCTTCAGATACCCCTCAATCTGCGCCACTGTTCCGGTATCTCCCTGTGTGCAGAGATGCTCTAGAATATCGCCCAGCGTGATGATGCTGTAGACCGGAATTGCCATATCATCGCGGATTTCCTGGAGTGTGGATTTTGCTCCTTTGCCGCGTTCCTGCCGATCCAGCGCGATGATAATGCCCGCAGGTGTTCCGCCCGCTGCTGCGATGATCTCCAGCGATTCGCGCACGGAGGTTCCGGCGGAAATCACATCGTCCACGATCAGCACTTTTTTGCCTTTCAGAGATGCGCCGACCAGCGTGCCACCCTCGCCATGATCCTTGGCTTCCTTGCGGTTGAAGGCGAAGGGCGCGTCGCGCTTGTAATCCCGTGCTAGTGCGATGGAGGCCGCCACCGCCAAGGGAATGCCCTTATAAGCGGGGCCGAAAAGGAGATCAAAATCTGCACGTGCCTGCACCAGCGTTTCCGCGTAATACGCGCCGAGGTCGCCGATCAGCACACCACTGTTGAACAACCCGGCATTGAAGAAATAGGGGCTTTTCCGGCCTGATTTCAGCGTGAATTCGCCAAAGGAAAGAACCCCGGCGCGGAGGATGAATTCGATGAAGCGTTGCTGGTAGGGGTGCATGGAAAATGATAGGATGATGGATTATAGATGATGGATGATGGAATTCTTCTTATCATCCATCATCCGTCATCCATCATCTGCTTCCCGGAAGGAAGCGATTAAGCCGCTTCTTCGTGCTCATGCTCGTGTTCTTCCTCTTCGGCTTTCACGGCCATCGCCTTCACATTATCGTTGATGGTTTTGATCAGCACCGCCGAAGCCTGCTTGAGATCAATCTTCTGGATGGCCGAAACTTCGCCTGCCAGACGATCCAGCGCGTTCTCGTAAATCACCCGCTCGGAATAGGAGCGATCCGGATCATCCACATTTTTGTGCAGGTCGCGCACTACTTCCGCCAGCGAAAGAATGTTACCGGAATTGATTTTCGTTTCGTATTCCTTCGCGCGGCGGCTCCACATACCGCGGCTAGTGCGCGCGCGCGCCTTGAGGGTTTTACGCACCTTGTCCAGATCATCCGCCGTGCAGAGCGGGCGCAGGCCGGAAGCCTTCGCGCGGGAAACCGGAATACGCAACGTCATTTTATCCTTCTCGAAGCTCACCACGTAAGCGGTGATGTTCATCCCGCTGATGGTTTGGCTTTCAACGCCGGCAATTTCGCCCACGCCGTGCGCGGGGTATACAACTTTAGAACCTGTTTTGAAATCGATCTCAGACATTGCTCATCCCTTTTTAAGTTAGAAAACCCAAAGTACAGACACACATCCCCGGCTCCCACCAGGCATAGCTCAAGCATCACCAAAGCAATCGTGCGAGGAGTATAACATAAAATGCGTCTAAAAAGAAGCTAAAAAACAGATGTTAAAAAATAAGAAGAAGTATTTGACGTAAGTCATTGTTTAATATATATATTATATAACATAAAACTTCCAGTGTCATTCCAGCGAAGGCTGGAATCCAGGCCAAGCCGCGTCTGCGGCGATAAAACCTCGCGCAATCAGTATTCCACACTCAAGCCTTGTTGTAGTCTTTCGCAGCGCGGACGCGCTGCCGCTGGATTCCAGCCTTCGCTGGAATGACATTACCGGGAATTATATAATTTTTCATCGAGCTGTTTCTCGCTTTTATCAATAATAAGGGTGATGGCGGAATCACCCGTGATGTTTACCGTGGTGCGGAACATATCGAGGATGCGATCCACGCCCAGGATCATGGCGACACCCGCAATCTGATCCTCCACGGGCAGGCCGATGGAGTTCAGCACCATGCCCATGAAGATGATGGAGCCGCTGGGAATGCCCGCCGCGCCGATTGAACCGAGCGTACAGGTGAGCACCAGCATCAGGTATTGATCCATGCCGAGGTGGATGCCGTACATCTGCGAGAAAAATACCGCGCAGATGCCGAGGTAAATCGCGGTTCCGTCCATATTGATGCACGCGCCGAGGGGCATCATGAAGTTGCTGGAACTCTGGGAAACGCCCATTTTATCCTGCAATTCACGCATGGCGGTGGTAAGGGTCGCCTTGCTGCTGCTGGTAGAGAATGCCATCACCTGCGTGGTGAACATTTTGCGATAGAACGGCATCGGGGACATTTTTCCGAATACGCGGATAAGCACCCCGAAAAACACGTATTGCAGCAGGCACGCGGCGATCACCAGCACCATCAGCCGCATCAGGCTTTTAATGACATCCATGCCCGTAGTTCCCACCATGAACGCGATGTAACCGAACACCGCCAGCGGAGCCAGGCGCACTATCCACTCGATCATCTTGAAGGTGATGTGCGCCATTTCCTGGGTGAGTTCCTTCACCTTGTTCGTGTCGGCACGGATGTTGTTCATCACCACGCCGGTGAAAATGGCGAACAGCACGATCTGGAGGTAAATATCGTTGGAAAGCGCGTGGACGATGTTGTTGGGGATAAGCCCCATCAGGAAATCGCCGACGCTGGGCGGAGGTGTAACGGCCTTGGTTGCGGCGGCGGGGTCATGCGGCGGCGGGGGCACGCCGACACCCGGTTCAAACACCGTGGCCAGTATCAACCCGACGCACACCGCCATGATTGCGGTGGAAAGATAGGCCAGCGTACCCTTCAGCGCGATGCCCCTGAAATGATGCGCTTGTGTGAGGCTGGTGATGCCGGAGATCAGCGCGAAGAGAATCATCGGCGGAACGACCATCTTGATCAGCTTCAGGAATACTGTGCCGAGCACCTTCAGGCCTGCGACATCATGGCCGCCGACGATGCCCACGATAACGCCGAGCACCAGTGCCAGCACCACCTGTTGCCACATACGGAGACCGCAGAATTTCCATTCAGCAGAAGTTGCGCCCATAATGCATCATCTCCCAAGATTTAATGGTGGTAATTAAGTGCTTTTCCGATTAAAAGACTTAACCCTATTCTTCTAGCAGGGTATAGTTCTTAAAAGAATCAACGCGATAAAACAAGTCTTAATTTGAGTTTGTCTATAAGGTTGGTATGGAAATAGCGTGGTGGATGTGGGGAGTGTTCCTGGGAATCGTGAGCGTGATGCTCGTGCTGGATCTGGGGGTGCTGCACAGAAAAGAGCGTGCAATCAGCATAAAAGAGAGCCTGCTGCTGAGCGGAGCCTACATCATGGTGAGCCTGTTGTTCGGTGTGTGGGTGTGGGCGGAACTTGGAGCGGATAGGGGGCGCGAGTATTTCACCGGCTATATCGTTGAAAAAACGCTGGCGATGGATAATCTGTTCATTATCTCACTGCTTTTTTCCCATTTTGCCATTCCCCGCCAATATCAGCATCGTGTGCTGTTCTGGGGTGTGCTGGGGGTGATTATCCTGCGCGGGTTGATGATCGGTGGCGGCGCGCTGCTGGTTTCCCGATTCAGCCTGGTGCTGGAGTTCTTCGCGGCGTTCCTGGTCGTGACCGGGGTGAAGATGCTGTATGTAGCCGATAAGCCGATGGATATTTCCAAGGGAAAGCTGCTGCGGTTCCTGCGAAAGCATTTGCGGATTACGCCGGAACTGCATGGAAAGGCGTTCTCCGTCATGCAGCCGGATGCAAAGAATCCGGCGCGGAATGTGCGTTATTACACGCCGCTGTTTGTGGTGCTGGTGCTGATTGAAATCGCCGATATTATTTTCGCGGTGGACAGCATCCCGGCAATTTTCGCCATCACCGATAATCCCTATGTCATTTATACCAGCAATATTTTCGCCGTGCTTGGCCTGCGCGCGCTTTATTTTGCGCTGAATGAAATGCTGAAGCGGTTTCACTACCTCAAGCCCACGCTGGGGCTGGTGCTGATTTTCATCGGCGGCAAGGTGTTTCTGGAAGACCTCACCGAAAAGCCGATGCCGGCTTCCATATCGCTTTCGGTGACGGTGCTGCTGCTGGCGGGTGGGGTGGTTTATTCCCTGATGAAGACGCGCGGTGATAAGCACAAAGAGTAGCTTCTGGCTATTTGCTGTTATGTCGTCTTATGACGGTATCCGGCCATGCCCGGCATTGTCTAATAAAGGTAGGTTTGCTCACCTTGTCATGCCGTGCCTGTCGCGGCATCCGGCGCAATGCCAGGGATTGCTTTCAGCAATCCTGCCAGACCCCGTCATAAAGACGGGGTGACATACTTTTTACACAG
>JAHFPR010000146.1:0-1186 GCA_023269645.1 Alphaproteobacteria bacterium
ATCTCGGCCATCGCCTCGCCGCGCTGCGCGAGCCTCGCAAGATCGAGAAGGCGCTGAAAGAATCCATATATGAAGCCCTTGCCGAGCTTGCCAAGTATGAAGAAAAACCTAACAAAAAACCAACGCGCGGCGGTAAAGGCGGCAGTAAGCGTAGCGGCTCCGCCTCCTGATCTAAGTCTTTCCGAGTGGGCGGAAACCTATGCTTACCTTTCCAGCGAATCCAGCCCCACGCCTGGCCGATTGAAACTGGAAGATATGCCATTCCAGCGCGGCATCATGGATGCAATCACCGACCCGGACACGCACACCATCGTGCTCATGCTGGCTTCGCAGACCGGCAAAACCACTATCATGGGCTGCATCCTCGGCTACTACATCCATCAGGATCCCGCGCCGGTGCTGATGGTGCTCCCCACCGAGAAGCTGGCGGAGGCATGGAGCAAGGATCGCCTGGTGCCGATGATCCGCGACACGCCGGCGCTGGCAGAGAAAATCCACATCGACAAGAAGCGCGATGGCGAAAACACCATCACCCACAAGAAATTCCCCGGCGGTCACATCACCATGACGGGCGCGAATTCCCCCGCCTCGCTCTCCAGCCGCCCCATCCGCATCCTGCTGCTGGATGAGGTGGATCGCTTCCCGCTCTCCGCAAAGAAGGAAGGCAACCCGGTGAAACTCGCCATCAAGCGCACCACGGCCTTCAAGTGGAACAAGAAAATCATCATGTGCTCCAGCCCCACGATCAAGGGGCAGAGCCGTATTGAGCAGGAATACGAGGCCAGCGACCGCCGCCGTTGCTGGGTGACGTGCCCCTATTGCGGCGAGGTGCAGCCGCTTGTTTTCCAAAACCTGAAATGGCCACCTGGCGAGCCGGAGAAGGCGAATTACGAATGCGGTATCAATAAATGCACGATCACGGAGGGCGACAGATACTTCATGCTCGCGCACCATGAATGGAGGGCGGAGGCCGAGTTCAAGGGCGTGGCCGGTTTTCATCTTTCTTCGCTCTATTCCCCCAAGGTGGAGTTCGCGGAATTCGCCACGAAGTGGGTGGAGATGAGCAAAGACCCCTCGGATCACAAGGTATTTATCAACACCGAGCTGGCGGAATCCTACGATGAGGACATGGAGGGCGAGGCCATTGAACCCGACAGCCTGATGAACCGGGTGGAGGATTATACCG
>JAHFPR010000146.1:1196-5404 GCA_023269645.1 Alphaproteobacteria bacterium
GCGCCGTGGACGTGCAGGAGGACAGGCTGGAGGTGGAGATCATCGGCTGGGGCGTGGATAACGAAAGCTGGAGCCTGAAATACCAGGTGATCCACGGCGACCCAGGCACCAAGGAAGTGTGGAACGATCTCGACGACCTGCTGGAAACGCGCATCCTCCACGCGCGGGGGATGGAGATGCCGGTGATGTGCGCCTGCGTAGATTCCGGCGGGCACTTCGCGGATGAGGTTTATAGCTTCTGCAAAAAGAAACAGCGTCAGGGGCGGCGCATTTATGTAGTGCGCGGCGGCTCCGTGCCGTGGAAACCCGTGATAGGCAAGCCCAGCAAGAATAATTCCCACCACGCGAAGATGTTTCTGGTGGGCACGGAAACCGCCAAGGATTCCATTTTCTCCTGGCTCAAGGTGGAAGAAGCAGGCCAGCCCGGATATTGCCATTTCCCCGCGCACTACACGGACGATTATTTCAACGGACTCACCTCGGAGAAAAAAGTCCCGCAGTATAAAAAAGGCCGCGCTATCAAAGTGTACGTCCCGAAAAAGAAGGGCATCCGCAACGAGCCGCTCGATCTGCGCGTCTACAATCTCGCCGCGCTGAAAATCCTCAATCCTAACTTCAAGGCGCTGGCGCTACGCATGGAGAGGATCACTCCGAAAAGCACCACTCCCGCGCCTGAAAAATCGCCGGATAATGGAACGGTAAACCCTCCGCCCGCGCCAAAACCGAAAGGGAAGAAGCGCCGCCGGTCGGGTTTCGTGAACGCATACAAGGATCGTTAAATGGTGCAGATCGCATCGCAGGAACCGGAAAGCATCATCGCGGGCGATACCTCCACCTGGAGCCGCTCTTTCTCCGATTACAAAGCATCCGATGGGTGGGTGCTGAAATACGCGCTGCGCGGCCCTTCCAGCATCAACATCGTGGCCGATGCGGACGGGGATGATTTCCTTGCCACTGTCACCGCCGCCGCCAGCGCCGCATGGCAGGCGGGAAAGTATGCCTTCATCGCCTACGTCACGAAAGGGGCAGAGCGGTACACGCTGGCCGAGGGCTATATCTGGATCAAGAAAAACCTCGCCATCACGCAGTGCGCGGAGGATGAGCTGCTCCAGCTTGAGGAACATCTTTCCGCCATCCGCGCCTTCATCGCCACCAATTACAAGCGTTCCAGCTATTCCATCGCCGGCCGCAGCCTCACCAGCTACAGCATCCCCGATCTGTTGCTGCTTCGTAACGACATCCAGAAACAGGTGGTGGCGCTCCGCAAGGCCGAAAAGATACGGCGTGGGATGGATTCCGGTAGCCTGATCCGCGTGAGGTTTCCATGAGCATCTTCAAGCGCAAGTCCAAGCCAACCGCTTCCCGCGAGCCTTCCGGCAAAGTGGTGTACCGCAATTATGCCGCCGCCAAGCTCGACCGGCTTACCGCCGGTTGGACGGGCGTAACGGCTTCCCCGGATTCCGCCACGCGGCAAAGCCTCACGCGCATCCGCGGCCGGTCGCGCCAGCAGGCGGTGGATAATCCCTACATGAAGCGCTTTTTCCAGCTTCTCCGCTCAAACGTAGTGGGGGCGGCTGGCTTCGGTTTCCAAAACCGCGCGGTGGAGCGGGAAAACAAGGATGGTATCACTTATGACGATGCCGCCAACCGCATCATCGAAAGCGGATGGCGCGAATGGTCGAAGAAGGGCATCTGCACCGTGGATGGTCGCAGCTCGCTGATCGACGTGCTCCAGATGCTTGTGGAAACCGCAGCGAAGGATGGCGAGATCATCGTCCGAAAAATCAAGGGCAAGGCAGCGGGCAATGATTTCGGCTTCGCCGTGCAGTTGATCGAGGCCGATCACCTGGATGAGAATTATAATTCCACCAATACCACCGGCAATAAAATCCGGCAGTCCATAGAATACAACGCTTTTAACCGGCCGGTGGCGTATCACATCCTGAACAAGCACCCTGGCGATCTCACCGTGATCGGTGATGGCTCAACGCGGTACGAGCGTTTCCCCGCCAACGAAATCGAACATCTTTACCGGATGGATAGGCCGGCGCAGTCGCGCGGCGTACCGTGGGCGGTGAGCGCGATGTGGCGGTTGAACATGCTGGGCGGGTACGAGGAGGCGGAAGTCACCGCCGCGCGCACCGCCGCAGGAAAGATGGGCTTCTTCAAAACCCAGGACGGCGCGGAATATAGCGGCAGCGATCAGGATGATAACGGTGGCATCATCACCGATGCCGAGGCCGGCGCGTTCGAGCTGCTGCCGGAGGGCATTGATTTCGTGGGGTGGGATCCGCAGCACCCCGCCTCCGCCTTCCCGGATTTCGTGAAGGCGATGCTACGCGGCGCGGCCTCCGGCATGGGGGTTAGCTACAATTCGCTGGCCAACGACCTCCAGGGCGTGAATTTCTCCTCCATCCGGCAAGGTGCGCTGGAAGAACGGGAATTGTGGAAGATGCTGCAAACCTGGCTGACCGAGCATTTCCTCACCCCGATTTTCGAGGAATGGCTGCTCATGGCGATGACCACGCAGAAAATACCCCTCCCTGTGGACAAGTTCGAGAAGTTTAATAAGCCGTTATGGCGCCCGCGTGGATGGGGCTGGGTTGATCCTCTCAAGGAGGTGAAATCCAACATTGAAGCGGTGAATGCCGGATTTATGAGCGCCCAGGATGTGGCGAGCGAGAACGGGCAGGACATCGAGGAAGTGTATGCCCAGCTCGCCCGCGAATCCGCGATGCGGGAGAAACACGGGGTAACGCTCGGCAACCCGGACATGCAGGGCGTGGATAAAATTTTAGCGTTGGAGAACAAGGATGGCACAGGCGATCAAGCATAAAGCCCCCGAAAAATTGGGCATCCTCTACCGCGCGGCGCAGCTCGGCGCGGTAGATGAAACCGCCCGCACGGTGGAGCTGGCATTTTCAAGCGAGGAAGTAGTCCGCCGCTGGGACGGCAACGAAATCCTCGATCACGGAAAAGACAGCGTGGCGCTCGGCTGGTTGAGTTCCGGCAACGCCCCGCTGCTTTGCGATCACGATCCATCCATGCAGGTGGGCGTGATCGAGAAGGCGGAGATAGGCAAGGATCGCGTTGGCCGCGCGACGGTACGTTTCAGCAAGACCGCCGAAGCAGATGCCTATTTCCAGGACGTGAAGGATGGCATCCGGCGGAACATTTCGGTGGGCTACCGTGTGCATCAAATTCTTCTGGAGGAAGAAACGGACGGTGTGGTGACGTACCGCATCATGAAGTGGGAGCCTTTTGAAATTTCGCTGGTATCCATACCGGCGGATCCCTCGGTGGGAATCGGGCGATCTGGCGAGGGAGAACAGCGGGACATCACCATCATCAACAAACACAAACTGGAGAATAGAGCTATGGCTGATAACAATCAGGACAGCGCGGCCAACGCGGAAGCGGCGGCAGCGGCAAACATCAAGGTGGAAACCGACCGCGCCCGCGCGGATGCGGTTAAGCAGGAACGCACCCGCACCACGGAAATCACGGCGCTCGCCGCGAAACACGGGATGCAGGATCGCGGCTCGGAGTTCATCAAGGAAGGTAAGAGCGTGGAGGAATTCCGCGGCTTCATCCTGGATAACATCGGTGCCACCAAGCGCATCGATACGGGCAGCGATGATGGCAGCATCGGCCTCACCAACAAGGAAGCCCGCCAGTTCAGCTTCGTGAAGGTACTCCGCGCGCTCGCGTATCCCGCCGATGCCAAAATGCGGGAAGCGGCGGCGTTCGAGTTCGAGGTTTCCGGCGCGGTGGATGGGCGTTTCAAGGGGCGCAAGTTCCAGGGCAACCTCCAGATTCCCACGGATGTGCTGATCGCTCGCATGGTTGATGGCATGAAGAAGCGCGATCTTACGGTCGGCAGCGGCCCTGCGGGTGGCTACCTGGTGAGCAACGATCTGCAATCCGGCAGCTTCATCGAGCTGCTGCGTAACCGGATGCTGGTCAAGCAACTCGGCGCTACCGTTCTCACGGGGCTGGAAGGCAACGTGCTGATCCCGAAGCAGACGGGCGGCGCGACTGCCTACTGGATCAACGAGAACGGCGAGCCGACCGAAAGCCAGCAGACTGTTGGCCAGGTCGGGCTTACTCCGCACACGGAAGGCGCGTACACGGAATTCTCGCGCCGGCTGTTGCTGCAATCCTCGATGGACGTGGAGATGTTCGTGAAGAACGATCTCGCCAAAGTG
>JAHFPR010000147.1 GCA_023269645.1 Alphaproteobacteria bacterium
GCACGCTGGGATCCAGCGCATCGCGTCCGCGATGCAGGAAGTGTCTTGTCTTGCGCCGCAGACGCGGCACTGCTGGATACCAGCTTTCGCTGGTATGACAACAATACCCCGTCCCTTGGGCGGGGTATGCTTGATAATGATGCAGTACCTGCGATGGTAGCCCCTTGTTTCTCCGTAAAATCGGGGTATAAATGAAAGCGGGATGTTTCACGCTTTTTAGGGGAGAGAGTTTATGCTGCACAAAGTCATTACCGTTGCCCAACAGAAAGGCGGCGCGGGGAAAACCACTGTGGCTGCGCACCTTATCGTGGCACTGGCGCAAAAAGGCTTCCGCGTGGCGGGGCTGGATACCGATCCGCAAGGCAGCCTTTCCGCATGGTTCCAGATGCGCAAGCAATATTGGGATGTGCGCTGTGTGCAGGGTGTTGAGGTGAGCGCGTTTTCGGACTGGTGGCGTGTGCGCCCGGAGATTGACCGCCTGCGCGATATGTACGACATCGTGGTGATTGATTGCCCGCCCCATATGGAAAATGATGCGGAGAAGGCGGTGAAGGCGGCGGATCTTGTCGTGGTTCCCATCCAGCCCAGCCCTACCGACCTGTGGGCAACCGCCAAAACCATTGATCTCGCCAATGCGCAGGATGCCAACACATTCCTGCTGCTCAACCGCATCGTCACCAGCTCCAGGCTTTCGCAGCAATTCATCCGTGATCTGCCGCGCTGCCGGTTCAAGACGGTGCTGGTCAACCGTGTGGCCTACGCGGAATCCATCGGCGAGGGGAAAACCGTGACAGAAACCCACGCTTCCACCCCGGCGGGCGATGAAGTGCGCAGCCTGGCGGATGAGGTGACGACCATCCTGATGGAGCAGGTGGGCGATCAGGCGCGCGCGGAAGCGTCGGCGAAATTCTCCGTGAAATCAGCGTCAGAAAAAAAGCCGGTGAAGGTGAAATCGGCATCCGGGGAGAAAATAAAGGCGAAAGTGAAGGAAGATGTGATGGCTTAAGGAAGTAGTGTATCATTTTGAACTGTCATCCCCGTCACTTGACTAAATAAACGTATCGGCATTGTCATTGCGAGGAGGCCATTGGCCGACGTGGCAATCCAGCAAAAATAAAGAAAAACTGGATTGCTTCGCTTCGCTCGCAATGACGGAGTGTAATTATAAAGTTAAATTACTATAGTATTTCCCCTTTTAATAAAGGGGAAATACTATAGATCATTTTTCACTGTCATCCCCGGATACGCGGAAGTATCGCTGCATCCGGTTATCCATCATCGGAATATCACCTTACGAGAGATGCCTGCTGATGTCCGCCGCTTTTCCGGCAATCTCGATATGCCTGGCATCCACCAGCGGTTCCGGTGCTTCGGGGATTTCGTGGGTGTGGGAAGATACCGCCTGGCGCAATGCCTCACCTGCGGCAAGCCTTCCCGTGAGCGGATCATCCGCCTGAAGACCGAACCTTGCTGCAACATCATCGCCCAGCGCGGCCTGCACGTCGGATTTGAGATCGGGTGTATAGGCCGCTGCTGCCATGCTCGGCACTTCAACAGCATCCCATCCGGCATCAAATGCATCCGAGGTATGTGTTTTTGGCGCAGGCGGTGTTTGTTCAGATGCAAGATGTTCTGCTGCAGCCAGAGTGTGCGCAGTGCGCAAGTCATCCGTATTGGCGAGGTTCAGGTCATATTTTTCCGCGATTGCGCCGAGTTCTGGTTTCGGTTCAGCGGCAAGATGTTCTGCCTTGGCCAAGCGTTTTGCATCGCTGAATCCTTCTGCCGTGGTAAGATCAAGATCGTATTTCTCCGCGACCGCGCCGTATTTTTCCTCTCGCATCACACCCGCGAGGTGTTCTGCCACTTTCATGGCATCCGGATCGAGAAGATCAAGTTTGTATTCCTGCGCAGCGGCGGCGATCTCGCCAGAGGTGAACCGCGATTCTCTTTTTTCCTCTAACGCCGCGCTGATCGCTTCCAGAGCCTCCGGCTGCGTTGCGGGGTTATCCCGTACCGAGAGAAGGTGCTTGGCCGCTTTCAATTCGGCTTCGTCACTGAGATCCAGGCCGAATTTTTCTGCGACAAGCGGAAGCTGCTCACGTTCATATTTGCCCTCGGCCAGCTTCTCAACAAGCGCGTCGGGTAAATGGTGGTGTGTTTCTTCGGCAAGCTCCGCTTTGAGGCCTTCCAGTCGGTGGTGGGAGGCCATTTCGGCGACCTGCTCCACCTCATGCAGTGCCATTGCGGTGGCTCTGGATTCGGAGATATGGAAATTATCCATCAATGCTTCTTTCAATTGGGTATAGGCCTCATTGAACGCTATTGCGGGGTTGGCTTCGGCGGCAAAATACTCCGCGATCTTTTCATCCTGGCTATTCACGAATTGCTGCACGTTGGTGAAGCCGGATGCGCCGTCAATCTCCATATAGGCATCCTTCGCCTCGCGCAAAGCCCTGTCGCGCACGGCAAGCCCGGCTTCCCGCGCTTCGGCTTCCGGCATACCGTTCTCATACATATGCGCCATAACTTCCAGCGTGAGGCTGGCAGCTTTCGAGAAATCGCCCTCGTAGAAGGCCTGCTGCAAATCCTGCTGCACTTTCTGCGCTTCCGCCTCCGCCCGCGCGAAAGCATCGCCCAGCAATTTATCCGTCAACGCGGTGGTCTCGAAATACTCCGGCAGGGGGTGGGCGGGGAGCGTCTGCGTTTCAAACTCCGCTCGATAATATTCCCTTGCGGTTTCATATTTCGGTGCGCCCGCCAGCGCATCCTCGGCGGTATAGGCGCGTTCCGGGTTCTGGCCGTGAAGCAGCACGTCGTTAAGGTACTGTTGTTCCGCTTTGCCGACATCCTGCATAATGGCGGCGAAATTGGGGATAGCGTTTACCTCCAGATAATGATCGCGTATTACTTCTTCGGTTGAAGGACTGCGGAACGCCTGCGTTTCGCTTGTGATGTCACCCTTGTTTGTATCGGCCATAGCACGTGTTCCTTATAGGATTAAATCGGTTCAAATCCGGTCTGTAATTTCATGTTACCACACCATAGTTAACAAATCATTAAGCACACCCGATATTTCTCATATATTTTTTAGGTGCGCTGCAACAAGCGAAAATCCAGGAAAAAACATATTTCGTTAACGCTATTTTAACTATAATGGTATAAGATAATGACGTAAGCTGAAAAGCGATATGAATATTTCTACAAGGTGTGAAGATGGCGAATGGCAATGGAACGGCGTGGGCGGATAAGTTTGCGAAAACACCCAGCGATTATAAGCCGGAGGAGCGTTTTATTGATCGCGTGGAGCAGGCGGTAAGCCGGGCGTTCCTGAAGGTGCAGGAGCATAAAAGCATCGTGAGTGAAGATACTCTGGCTGATCAGTTCCATCATGGGCTTCTGCACAGGGATTCGCCCTTAAGCGCGTCGTTCAACGAGATCATGGGGGATATTGTTACAGACCCAACAGACCAGGAAAGCACGAAAAAATTGCTGGAAATCAGTGCCAAATTCGGCCAGATACGCCGCGCGGCGAGAAGGTTCGGGGCAGTGCGCACGGCGGAAATGACGGAACAGTTTGATCGTGCCGGGAATGGGAAAACCGGGGATGGGAACGCCGTGCAGGGGCATTCGGATGACGTGCTGGTAACGCTGAAGCGTTTTAAGGCGGCGGGGATCAGTTCCGAAGAGGTGCAGGATTATCTGGACGAGCACGCCCGCGCGAGTGTGGCACTCACGATGCATCCCACCGATCCGCAATCTCCGGAATACGCCAAGGCATCTATGAATTTCGACCGTGTACTGGAAAATCCTGATACCACCAAGGATGAACTGGAGGAAGCCATCAGGCTGCTCCTTAACACGCCCTACACGGGTGTGAACAAGACCGCTCCGGACATGGTGGATCACATACTGAACGTGGCGAATAATATTTATGATGCAGCCGATTTTCAGTACGATAAAATTGATGCAGCACTGGCCAGATCCGGTTACAGCGACATAAAGATACGGACACCTCTGGTAGATGTTTCTACCTGGGTGGCAGGCGATGGCGACGGCAATCCCCTGGCGGATGTGGCTGCGCTGGAGCGGATGATCGACGGATCGCGTCAATGGATTCACGAGCGTTATCTGGCAGAGGTTGATAGGCTGCTGGAAAATGACGTGCCTGCGGAAATGACATCTTTCACCCGCAATGTCGGGACACTGCGGGAAAAACTTGAAACCGATGGATATACCGCTCCGGAAGTGCTGGCGCAAGAGTTGCGCGGCTACGCGCAAGGGTTGCATGGACTTGGCGAAGAAGACAGGGCTACCGATTTTGAACGATTCGCGCACAAGGTGGATACGTTCGGATTCCACGGCGTTACAATAGACATCCGGCATAATTCCAGGGACGTTAATGTGACCCTTTCCCGGATATCGGAGGCGACCGGCGAGATGAAGGCGGAGGCGTTCCTGAAACTGGATGCCGATGCGCGGAAAGATATAATAAACCAGTGGCTGGATGATCCGGTGATAGTGGGGCGGATGCAAGCCCTGAAGCCGGAAGATTTAGTAAAAGATACAGCCAATGATGACGATCAGACGGCGGCGCGCGTGTTGGGGCGGATGCAGTTGATTGCGGAAAATCCGGATATGTCGAACAGGCTTATCCTTGCAGAATGCGGCAGCGCGGCGGATGTGATGGCGGGCTTGCTGGTATCCAAAGCGGCGGGAAATCTCACCGGGGAAGAGGATGCGTCCTTAAAAATTGTGCCGCTTACCGAATCGGTGAAGGAATTGAAGCAACTGCCGGGTCTGGTGGATGATCTGCTGGATAACAGGCATTATCGCCGCCATGTGGAGGCGATGGGTGACAGGATGGAGATCATGATCGCCAAGAGCGATACCGTGCGTCAGGACGGCATGGCGGCGGTCGGCGCGCAGAACGAGGCCATCGGCAATGCGGTGTTGCACGGGCATCTGAAAAACGTGGATGTGGAGGTGTTCGTCGGCGGCGGCGGTGATACGGTGACGCGCGGTGCTACCCGCATTTCCGAAAACGCGACCATTGTGGCCGCCGCCGTTGGCCGCGCCGCAATGATCCATCTGGAAAAGGCATTTGGCCGTGTACCCACCGATGAAGAAGTGGGCGGTCTGGTGGAATCCATCCATCTGCAGCCAGTGACCGCCACGGTGCAGGGCATGGAACTGCAGAAATTTTCCGGCGTAGATGTGGCGGAATATACGCTGAAAACCACCATATCGCGGAATCTGCTGTCTGCTGCACAGGTTGCGAATGAAGTGCTTGCGGAAAAGGTTTACGGTGCGAATGAGGATGAACGCCTGCATATGCTGGTTGCGGCCAGGGATGCGGAAATAGGCTATGCGGCGGGCATCGAGCAGTT